>CAITUF010000084.1 GCA_903895475.1 uncultured Opitutia bacterium
CTCGAAGTGGGCGTACCCTTCTCCGACCCCTTGGCCGACGGCCTGACCAATCAGCTGGCCTCCCAGCGCGCCCTAGAATCAGGCATGACCTTCGATCACCTGCTGGAGATCATGGCCGCTACGCGGGCTGCGACCGATAAGCCGATCGTTCTTTACTGCTACTACAACCTGCTCTTCTCGTTCGGCGTCGAAGCCTATTGCGGCAAGGTTAAGGCCGCGGGCGGCGACGGACTGCTCGTGCTCGATTGCCCACCCGAAGAAGCGGGTGACCTCATCGCGGCCTGTAAGAAGCATGGTTTGGCGAACGTCTTCATCGTGGCCCCGACCACGCCGCCAGCCCGCATCGCCCTCATCACGAAGCACGCTTCTGGCTTCATCTACTACGTTTCCCGCGAAGGCGTCACCGGCGAACGTTCGGAGCTCGCCGCCAACCTTTCCTCGGCTGTGGCCGAGATTCGTAAGCACACTTCCCTGCCCGTCTGCGTTGGCTTCGGTATCTCGAGCGCCGCCCACGTCCAAGCCGTCGGTAAAGTCGCCGATGGCGTCGTCGTGGGCAGTGCCCTCGTCAACGTCATCGCCGCGCACAAGGATAAGCGCAGCGAAGCCGCCGCCGCCATCGGCGCGAAGGTCCGGGAGTTGAAGGGACTGTAAGTTAGGGGACAAGTTGGCAAGGGGACACGGGGACAAGGGGAATCACAGGTAGGCGCGTGGCTTCGCCGTGCCCTCCGCAAACTTTTGCACGTTTGCACAGGCCGTAGGCCGTTTTGCACCTTTGCGCTGCATCATCCCCCATCCCCTCCATCCGCTATCCCCGCTGTTAAGATGCAACTAGGACAGCACGCAGTGCTGTCCCTACCTCAAACAATGCCACGCCGCAAAGCGGCGACACAACCCCATGTCCCCATGTCACCATGTCAACCTGTCCCCTCGCGGCCTTCAGCCGCGCTCATCTTTACACTGCATCCCCTTTTCGGGCTCCCCCTTCCCGGTTCCCGGTCCCCCTTTGAGTTAATGCTCTTGCCAACCCCCTCCCCCTCCGCACTTTCCCAATGGTCCTAACTTCGTTGGGGCCACGCACCTACCCAGCATGGCCAAACAAGAATCCTGGACGAAAAAAGACCTCACGGGCATCGAGGAACTCTCCCGAGCCGAGATCGAATTCCTTTTTCGCCAGGCCGACCGCTTCCTGCCCGCCCTCGCGCCTGGCAAGGGGCTCGACCTGATGCGTGGTCGGACGGTGGTGAACCTCTTCCTAGAACCCAGCACGCGCACGCGCACGGCTTTCGAAATCTCCGCCAAAAAGCTCGGGGCTGAAGTCGTCTCCATCAACACGACGGCCTCCTCCCTCGTGAAGGGCGAAACCCTCCGCGACACGGCCATGAACATCCGCGCCATGGGCGTGGACGCCATCGTCATGCGCCACTCCTCGGCCGGGGCCGCCCGCTACCTCGGCAACGCCCTCGACATCTCCGTGATCAACGCCGGCGACGGCGCGCATGAGCACCCCACGCAGGCCCTGCTCGACGCTTTCACCATCCGCCAGCGCTTCGGTAAAGTTCAGGGCCTCAAGGTCACGATCCTCGGCGACATCCTCTTCAGCCGCGTGGCCCGCTCGAACATCCTCTGCCTCAGCAAGCTCGGCGCCGAGGTCACCCTCGCCGGGCCCGCCACCCTCGTCCCCGCCACGTTAAAAGAAGCCTACCCGCAGGTCCGCATCGTGCACGACCTCAAGAAGGCCCTCTCGGGTGCCGATGCCGTGATGCTCTTACGCATCCAGCACGAGCGCCAGACGACGACCCACTTCCCTTCCCTCGGCGAATACACGTCGCAGTTTGGCCTCAACGCCGAACGCGACGCTTGGCTCAAGCCCGAGGCCATCGTCATGCACCCCGGCCCGATTAACCGCGGCGTCGAAGTTGAAAGCGAAGTCGCTGACGGCCCCCGCTCGGTCATCCTCGAGCAAGTCCGTAACGGCGTCGCCGTCCGCATGGCCGTCCTTCACCTCTGTACCGGAGCCATCGCCCGATGAACACCGACGAACACACTCCCCTCTGGATCCGCGGCGCCCGCGTGATCGACCCGTCCGTCGGCCGCGACGACACCCGCGGCGAGGTCTTCGCCAAGGACGGTCGCTTCGTCGACAAGCTGTCGAAGACCGACCAAGCCCGTGCCCAGGTCATCGACGCCGCCGGGCTCATCCTCGCCCCCGGCTTCGTTGACCTCAACTGCCGCCTCGGTGAACCGGGTCGCGGCGCCCGCGAGAGCATCCGCGCCGGCACCCTCGCCGCGGCCGCCGGTGGTTTCACGTCCGTGGTCATCATGCCCGACTGCCTCCCGGCGGCGGACAATGTTGGCACGATTCAACTCATCCGTGAACTCTGCGACCGCGACGCTTCGGTACGCGTCTTGCCCGCCGGCACCTTGACCAAGGGCCACGAAGGCAAGGCCCTCGCGCCGATTGGCTCGCTCAAAAAAGCGGGCGTCGTCGCTGTGACTGACACCACCTCCGGCGTGCAGAACAACGAGATCATGCGTCGTGCGCTCGAGTATGCGGCGATGTTCGACCTCGTCGTGCTCGACCACTGCCAAGACAGCAGCATGACCGATGGTGCCCAGATACATGAAGGCGCCTGGTCCCTCCGTCTCGGCCTCCGCGGCTACCCACGCGCCGCCGAAGAAATCGTCGTCTCGAGTGACTGCGTGCTCGCTGGCCTCACCAAGGCCCGCATCCACCTGCAGCACCTGTCCTCTGGTGGTTCCGCCGAAATCGTCCGCCGCGCCAAGGCCGCTCAGGCCTCGGTCACCGCTGAGGTGTCCGCGCTCCACTTACTCCTCACCGACGCCGCGCTGGCCCAATACGACACGTGCCTAAAGCTCAACCCGCCCCTGCGCGAAGAAGCCGACCGCCAAGCGCTCATCGCGGCGCTCGTCGACGGGACGATCGACGCCATCTGTTCTGACCATTCGCCCTGCACGGCCACTGAGAAGGACTGCGAGTTCGACCTCGCTCCCTTCGGCGCGGCGACGCTCGAAACCGCTTTCTCTGCCGCCTACGAAGCCATCGTCGCCGACGGCCATGCGGACTTAACGCTTCTGCTGCAGCGCCTCACCAGCGGCCCAGCCCGCGCGCTGGGCCTCGACGCTGGTACGCTCCGCATCGGCGGCCTCGCTGACCTCGTACTCATTGACCCCAAGGCCACCTGGAAGCCTTCCGCGAAAACCTTACTTTCGAAGTCGGGCAATAACCCGCTCCTTGGCCGCACGCTCAAGGCGCGCATCCGCTCAACGTTCGTCGGCGGTAAGCTCGTCACCAAGGACGGCCAACCGGCGAAGTAAATGGATACGCCCCTCGGCTGGCGCGACTACCTCTTCGTCGCCTGGATGCTAGCCACGACACTAGCGGGTGTCTGGTACCTGACGCGTAGCCTCGCCCATCCCGCGGTGGACCACCCGCGCAGGGTCTTCAGTTCCGACCTGCCGAGGTGGGTCGTGCAGGTTGTGACGTTCCTCCTCTCGCCGGCGCCGATCATCATCTTCCTCGTCTGCATGGCGGGGGCTGGCCTCATCCTGGGTAGTACGGCTAGCCTCTTCGGGACTGGCATGCTCGCCCAAGCCGTGATGGGCCTGACTGGCCAAGGCCTGGCCGCGCTGACGCTTATCGTCTTTACCTTGGCGGCCCCCGGCACCGTCCATTGGGCCCCCAGCGCGAGCACCGCTCGCGAAACTCCGCCCCCGGAACCGACCGACGGGACTGATGAAATCCGCTTAGCGGGACGCGCCTTCCGCGTGAGCACCTTGCTCAAAACTTACTTATCGATTGTCGCCCTAACAATTGCCGCTGGGTTGATCTGGAAACTCTTCTACTATTTCTGCGAACTCCAGGGACAGGTCTTACCCGACGAACCCCAGACCGTCGTCAAGATGGTGGTAGACTACGATTGGTCCGGTACCTGGGCGCCCATTGTGGTCTTCGGCCTTTCCATTGTCATCGGTGCCCCCATCGCCGAGGAGCTCGCCTTCCGCGGCATGTTCTATCCGCTGCTCAAGGGCTGGTTACCGCGCGGCTACGCCATCGTCCTGACTGGCGTGGTTTTCGCCCTCATCCACGGCAGCCTCTCGGCCTTCCTGCCCCTCGCCGCCTTCGGTGCCGTGCAGTGCATCTTCCGCGACCGCTATGGCCTGCTGACCTGTATCGGCATCCATGTGCTCTTTAACCTAATTACCTTTATCTGGCTGAACATCGCGCCGAACGCAGCCATGCAGTTCTAGCCGGCGACTAGGCGTTTCCTTGAGCGGAGGGTTGCGGACGGACCGAAATGCCTCCATCAAGGACGCACCATGGGCGTCTTCACGAAGCAAAGCGAACTCAGTGTCGGTAAATTGACCGAGGGCGAAATCATCGACCGTTTTGTCGCTACCTTGGCCGACGCTTGCCCAGCCTTTCCCGCCGGACCTGGGGGCGATTGCGCTATCTTCCCGGCCACGCAAGAACGTCCCTTCCGCGTTGCCACCATCGACTCCGTCGTCTTCGGTCGCCACTTCGACCTCTCCTGCCCTGGCGAGAAGGCCGGTGCCAAGCTTATCCAACGTAACCTCAGCGACCTCGCCGCCGCGGGCGCGACGCCTGGTGACGCGCTACTGTCGATCCTGATGGGTCCTGACGTCGAAGTAAAATGGCTCGAGGACTTCGCCTATGGTGCTGGCCGTGCCGCCGCTCAAGCTGGGCTTAAACTCGTGGGCGGGGACGTCTGCCGTACTGGACCAGGCACCTTCAGCGCCACGCTCGCCGTCCAAGGATTCGCCTACCGGGTGCTCACCCGTCGCACCGCGCAAGTTGGCGATGTACTCTTTGTGACTGGTCACCTCGGTGGCTCGATCTACGGACACCATCTCAACTTCAAGGCCCGGCTAGCCGAAGGCGAATGGCTCTGCGCCCAAGGCGCCGTCACCGCGTGCACCGACCTCTCTGATGGCCTAGGTAAAGACTTACCCGGCCTACTCGGCCCCAAACTGGACGCACTGGTAGACCTAAAGAAGCTGCCGATCTCCGAGGCTGCCACCAAGCTCGCTCGCCAAGATGGTAAACCCGCCCTCGAGCACGCCCTGCAGGATGGCGAAGACTACGAACTCCTCTTTACGGTGCGCGCCGACCAAGCCGACTTCATCGCGGCGACCTTTACTAAAACCTTCCCAGGCACCCCGCTGGCCACCATCGGCACCATCGCCAAGGGCAACGGTCGGCTCTGCGACGCCGTCGACCAGCAGCCCATCAAAGCCCAAGGATTCAGCCACTTCGGCTAAGCCTTAGACTCGACCGCTAGAGCTTAAACTGGCGGATGATAACGAAGAGCGCAAAGATCAGCGAACAACCCGCGAAGGTCACCGTCGTCGTCTCGTAGGTGGAGAGCAGTTTCAGGACCTGGTCGAGTAACGTGATACAATCCTTGGTATCACGCTCGGCATTAATGAGCGCGGCGACCGCCTTATTAGCGGTCTCCTCGACCTTCTTATTATCCGACTTCGTGCCCTCATCCGTGATCAGGACGACGGCCGTCTCGGTCGACTTCATCGCCTTGCGGTAGGCATCCACGGAGGACTGAATATTGACGGTGGCGCCGCGGACGCGCTCGGTGGTGTCCTTGAGCTCATGGCTGAACCATAGCCCGGCGAGGGAGACGAGGAGCGTCACCACGGTCATGCCGACGATGCCGGCTTCGGCTTGAACTAAGCCAGTCTTGGCGGTTCGACGTCTGGAACGGGTGGCACTCATAGTTGGGTGGGTTTCATATTAAAGGGGTTAGCGCGGTTTACGCCGAGAGGGCTTGGGGGTCGGGACTGCAGCGTCTGGATTCTTGGGTTTGGAACGCTTACGTCCGGAGGAGCGCTTCCGGCCACGGCCCTTGGACTTCTTGTCCTTGATGCCAAGCTTGGCCTTAATGTTGTGGGAAATCCAGTCGACGAGCTCAGGCGCCAGCGCACCAGTCAGGCCTTGAATGATGGCCTTATTGATCGCGGACATCTCCCACTGGTAGGTAACAAAGAACGCGATGATGGCGAAAAGCGCGGCCGCGAGAATATGCTTTGCGGAACGCCGCCAGTTAGCGTCCGCAGCGTCGTCGATGAGTAACCGACCCACCATGGCGGCGGCGCCAATGAGTGAGACGATCCAGCCACCCTTCTTGAACGCGAGAATCGCGCCCTGAAAGTTATTGGTCACCGCATTCGGGTCCTTGACGGCCTTGACCGCTTCGACGGCAACATCCGCTAAAATAACGTCCAACGTCAGCATGTGCCTACCTCTCTAGCCGCCACGGCGTAGCCCGAAACAGGCGAAGGGATGGAACAAGGGGCAAGCACGCGAAGAGGAAGGCGACTATTCCGCCTAGGGCAGTCCAGTCGACTTCTATGATTTATAGGAAAAAGTCGTCCCGACTCAATCCCCAACCACCACTCAGAGCGCCTGCCGGCGGGCCGGGCGACCCTCATCGACCTCGATATAGTCAAACATGGTGTCCACGCCGGCCTCAGGCCCGAGTTGATTCTCCTTGAGGCGCCGCAGGAGTACCTCGTTGGCTTCGTCGCGCCAACCACGCTTAGTCATAAACCCGTTCCAAATCTCGATATCATTCGTGGTCAGTTTACGGCCCCGGGCCTCGGCCCAGGCCATGACTTCTTCATCGGTGACGGCCGGGTTACCCAGCACCCAGATACGGAGTTCGTCATACTTAATCCCTAGGTACTGACAGCAACGGTCATCAAAAGCCTTGCCCAGGTTATTAACGAAGTCGGCATGCAGCGCTCCGCGGGCATGCAGGCGAAGCTTATCGAGCAGGCGCGGGAGATAGACGAAGCCGCGGACGGCTTCATAAGGGCTGCGGAGTCCGGGGACGTTGGGCATGCCCCAAAAAATAGAAACAGCGGCCTCTTTGGCAAGGGGACAACAGCGGGCACCCTTTCCCCCTTTACAGCGGCGGACGTTTCTCCTGCATGAACAGCACCCCTCCCCACTATGCGTGCCTTCCTCCCCCTGCTCCTCACTGCCGCCCTCTTCGGCGCCGACACCCCCAAGGCCGCTGAGAAGCCCGTCGCCAAGGCCGTCGAAAAGGCCGCCATTCGGAAGCCGCTAGCCGAGCAGCCCCTGCGCATGGCCAAAGATATCGAGGCCTTCGAGAAGCAGGATAAGACCAACCCGCCACCGCAGCACGCCCTCCTGCTGAGCGGCGCCAGCTCGCTCCGGATGTGGAAGAGCGTTGCTGAAGAGATGAAGCCCTACCCGACCATTAACCGCGGCTTCGGCGGCTCCTACACCACCGAGGTCCTCGGCTACATGGACCGCATCACCCTACCCTATCACCCGCGCGTGATCGTCTTCCACTGCGGCGGCAATGACATCAACGCCGGCGACCCGCCCTCCGCTCCGATCCAACGTATCCGCGAATACCTCGCCCGCCTCCGCAAGGACAACCCCGACACTGCTGTGGTCTTCATGGCCACGACCCGTGCCCCGTCGCGTAAAGCCAAGTGGGTTGACCTCGACCAGTTCAACCGTGACCTCGCCGCTTTAGCTAAACAGGAAAAGAACACTTGGTTCGTCGACATCAATCCGGCGCTCAATCAAGCCAGCGGCGAAGGCAAGGAAGGCCACTACCTCAAGGATAACCTCCACCCCAGCGAGCTAGGCTATAAGGAAATCACCAAGGTGGTGCGTCCGGCCGTCGATGAAGCCTGGAAGGCCACCGAGGCGGCCTTCAAAGGTAAGTAAGGCGAACGGGGGTTGGGGGTTTGGGGTTGGGGGTTGGAGGAAGTGAGGCGACTGCGTCGCGCATTCTTCCCCGCAATCCCTGCCTCGGGTAGGGTCGAGACTGCGTACCGACCTAGCTGTCTTTGGGACTGGGAAGCCGCTAGGTTGGCACGCAGTGCCAACCCTACCTCGATGCAGGGGCTTATCTCCCAGCGAAAGGACGCGTCGCCGTCGCGTCCCTACCCAATCCCTACTCGACCAACCTCGACTCATTCCTCGATTCCGCCCTCAACCCTTCCCTCGATTCTGCCCTCGACTCTTCCACACCCCTTTCGCCTTTGCACTTTCGGACATAGTCCTCATTTTCCGGGCGATGCCCGACGCTGCCGAACAGACCGAAGCCCCGGTAACGCCGGCGAAGTTCCCGCCGCCGGCATTCGTACGGTACATGGTCGGCGAAGGCATCTCGATGACCGGCACCTGGATGCAGGCCATGGCTGGCGGTTGGGTCATGGCTGGCCTGACGACGAGTGCCACGATGCTCGGACTCGTCAATCTGATGGGTGGGCTGCCGATGATCGCGCTGACCATGACGGGCGGCCTATTTGCCGACAAGTTTGATAAGCGCCTCATCCTCCAGGTCTGCCAAGTCGTCCAAATCGTTCTGTCACTCACCCTAGGCTACCTGATTGGGCAGAACTCCATCGAGATGTGGCATATCTTCTTAGCCGCCTTCCTGCTCGGGGTTTCGAACGCCTTCGAAATGCCCGCGGCTTCCGCCCTGGTCCCTGAGCTCGTGGCCAAGGAACACGTTGCGCGAGCCGTGGCCATCGACCGGGCAGTGTTCCACGGTACGCGTCTCATCGGCCCAGCCGCTGCGGGCTACTTGGTTGCACAGTTTGGCGAATCGTCGGCGTATTACCTGAACGCCCTGACGTTCCTCGCCTTGATGGTGGCTTTACTGACCATACCACCCCGACCAGTCGGCTCGGCCGAACAGGAAGAAAAACGCAAGGGCGGCATGGGAGAAGGCGCCAAGCACATCCTCAAGGATCGCCCCAGCCTCGCGATGATTCTGCTCATGGCCACCAATACGATCTTCGTGTTTCCAGTGATGATCGTCCTTCTGCCACTCTACTCCCGCCTTGTCCTTAAATTAGACTCTCAGGACATGGGCTGGCTCATGTTCAGTTCGGGGATTGGCTCACTCACTGGATCATTATTAATCCTCAAAGTCCGCCGCGATCAACGCCCCTGGGTCTTGGCTACGGCCGTCGCGCTCATTTGTATCGCCCTCACCAGCCTGAGTTACGCCGACAGCTTCCTCTGGGCGGCGGGCTCGCTGACTTCCTTGGCCCTCGGGGTCTCTACGCTGGTCGGGCTTTCCAATACAGTCGTCCAAGAACGCGCACCGGCCGAGATTCGCGGTCGGGTTTCGGCGATTGCCGGCCTGAGCTTCTTTGGGCTGCTTCCCTTTGCAGGTATGATTATGGCCGCACTTGCGGACTGGATTCAGATTCGGCCCGCCCTCCTGGCGGCAGCCATCGCCTATGCTATTATCGGCTGCTTCGTCCTGCTCTGGGCGGGTAAGGCCGCGGGGGAAGAGATCGCCTAAGGCCTTTTAACGTCAGGGGAAGGAACTGTTGGGCTCGGGGGCTGTTTAAAAGGGACCCCACCCCCATCATGCTCCCCCGTCGCACCTTCCTCAAGAACGCCGGCCTCCTCGCCGCAGGCGTGGCCGCCCTTCGCCCACTCGCCCGTACCTCCGCGCGGACCGTCTCCCCCAACGAGAAACTCAATGTCGCTGTCATCGGCTTCGGGGGCGTCGGCGGCAGCAACATCAGCAACTGTGCCGATGAGAACGTCGTCGCGATGTGCGACCTCGACCTCAAGCGCTGCGCGGGGACGATTAAGAAGTTCCCGCAGGCCGAACTCTTCACCGACTTCCGTAAGATGCTCGAGAAGCGTAAGGATATTGACGGCGTGATCATCGCGACGCCCGACCACTCGCATGCCTTCATCGGCATGGCCTGCATGCGCGAAGGCAAGCACGTCTATATCCAGAAGCCTATCGCGCACTCCGTCTTCGAAGCCCGTCGGCTCACCGAAGGCGCCCGCGAATTCAAGGTCGTCTCCCAGATGGGTAACCAAGGCCACTCCGGCGAAGGCATCCGCCAAATCTGCGAATGGATTGACGCCGGCATCATCGGCGAAGTTCGCGAGGCACATGCCTGGACTAATCGCCCCATCTGGCCGCAGAGCTCTGACATGGATCGCCCGAAGGGTGACGCCTCTCCGCCCGAAGGCATGGATTGGGACCGCTGGTGCGGCCCTGCTCCGCTGCGTCCATTCAACGCCGTCTATCACCCCGGCAAGTGGCGCGCGTGGTGCGACTTCGGCACTGGCGCGCTCGGGGACATGGGTTGCCACATTATCGACCCAGTCTTCCAGGCACTGAAGCTGCTTTATCCAACGAGCGTTGAGGGCAACGTCTCCACGACCTTCGAGGAGTTCGGCAAGAAGAGCGTGCCGAAGAACGAGTGCTTCCCGCGGTCCACCATTGCCCGCTTCCGTTTCCCCGCCCGCGGCGCGCTGCCGCCCGTGGAACTCACGTGGTGGGATGGCGGCCTGATGCCATCACGTCCGGTCGAACTGGAAGATGACATGCCCTTCGGCGACAACGATGGTGGCTGCCTCTTCGTTGGCACCAAGGGCAAGATCGTCTGTGGTTGCTACGGCTCCAAGCCCCGCCTGCTCGACGCCGACCAACGCAACTTCGTCAAGACCCTGGCTAAGACGATTCCGCGTATCCCCGGCAACACCTCGGGCCACGAGAAGGACTGGATTCGCGCGTGCAAGGGTGGCGTCGCGGCCTGCTCGAACTTCGACTACTCCGGCCCGCTATCCGAGATGGTACTCATGGGCAACCTGGCCATCCGCTTCCCCGACCGTAAACTCCTCTGGGACGGCGAAAAGATGCAGGTGACGAACGACAAGGCCGCCAATGCCTTCGTTCACCGAAAGTACCGCGAAGGGTATACGCTGTAAGGGCCGTCATAACGCAACCTTCCGGGGCCCACGGGGGTTCAAGAGTGAGGGCATTTGCCTCGCCCTTGGGCCCGCTTTGGCTTGATTAATCCTACCCCACCCTTTCCCGCCCCACCCATGCTTGCCTTCGGCCTTACCATCTTCTGGGGCGCGTTCCTGCTCTTCCTCGTCCAGCCGCTCATCGCGCGGTTCATTTTGCCTTGGTTCGGTGGCGGACCCGCCGTCTGGACGGCTTGCATGCTCTTCTTTCAGGTCATGCTCCTCGCGGGCTACGCCTACGCCCACTGCAGCATCACGTGGCTCCGTCCACGGCAGCAGGTCCTCCTCCATTTGGCTCTACTGGCCCTCGCGGTCTGCTTCCTACCAATCGCTCCCGGTGAACAGTGGAAGCCCGTGGGCAACGCCCAGCCGACCGGCCACATCCTCTGGCTTCTGCTGGCCTGCATTGGCCTGCCCTACCTCGTACTCTCTGCCACCGGCCCACTCCTACAGGCATGGTTCAGCCGCAGTCATCCAGGCGTCTCCCCTTACCGCCTCTACGCTCTTTCCAACGTTGGCTCACTCCTCGCACTTTTCGCTTACCCCTTCGGCATCGAACCGAATCTCACGCGCCAAGCCCAGTCGCTCGGCTGGTCGGTCGGTCTCGCGGGCTACGCTGCCCTCGCCGCTTGGTGCGGCCTAGCGGTCTGGCGACGCGGGAACACGGCCACCGACACCCAAGCCACCACTCAAGCTAAGCCCGCTGCACCGACCTCTTGGAGCCATCGCTTGCTCTGGCTAGCCCTGCCCGCATGTGGGGTTGTGCTGCTCCTCTCGATCACCAATAAACTCTGCCAAGACATCGCGGTCGTCCCCTTCCTTTGGGTACTCCCGCTGGGACTCTACCTAGTGTCATTCATCATCAGTTTCGACAGCCCCCGCTGGTATCAACGCTGGCTCTGGTGGCCGGCTTTGGCGGCCTTACTGGGCACGGTTCTGTGGAAACTCCATGAAGCCGCCACCTTCCCCAGTATGGCTGGTGAGGGCGCCCTCTACCTCGGTACACTCTTTGTCGGCTGCATGGTCTGCCACGGCGAAGTCTACCGCCTACGTCCTGAAGTTAATCGCCTCACGGGCTACTACCTCTCACTCTCGGCCGGCGGCGCCGCCGGTGGCATCTTCGTGGCGCTGCTCGCGCCGATGATTTTTCCGCATTACTTCGAACTGCATGTCGGACTGTTTCTCATCGCGGCACTCGTGCTAGCCGTTTTGGCTAGCGAGACGACGAACTTCCTGCGTCGTAGAGCCAATCGCTGGATGTGGGTGCCGTTACTCCTCGTCTTGGGAGCCTACGGAATCGGACTTTTCCAAACGGCCGCGGCCTCGTTGAGTAATACGAAGCTGACGGTCCGTGACTTCTACGGCGTGCTTAAGGTGACGGAAGACGAGGCGGGCGACCCGCAGCGTCATAAGATCACCCTCCTCCACGGCGGTACCATCCACGGCATGCAGTACCTCGCACCGAAGCCACGCATCACCCCAACGACCTATTACACCTCGGGCAGCGGCGTCGGTCGCATCCTCGCCACGCCCAGCCCACTCCATGGACGTAAGGTCGCCGCCGTTGGCCTCGGCACCGGAACGCTCGCCGCTTGGGGCCGAAAGGGTGATGAATTTCACTTCTACGAGATCAATGATAACGTCGTGCGCATCGCCCAAGACACGTTCCACTACCTCCGCGACAGCCAAGCGAAAATTGACCTCCGTATGGGCGATGCCCGCCTAACACTCGAGAAATTGCCGCCACAGAACTACGATGTGATCATCCTTGACGCCTTTAGCAGCGACGCCATCCCGGTGCACCTGCTCACACTCGAGGCCTTCGCCACCTACCGTAAACACCTGCGTCCTGGCGGGGTCATCGCAGTCCATATCTCCAACCGCTACCTCAACCTCGAACCGGTGGTGATGCGGGCGGCAGAACAGGGCAAACTGAGCGCCCTCTACTTCAATAACTCCGGGGAAGTGCCCGAGGACGCGGACGCCGAAGACGCCTATTCTTCCGATTGGATTTTGCTCTCCGACGACCCGGCGACCCTCCGCCAGACCAGCCTCGCCAAGCATGGCACCGTCCCCAAGCCACCCGCCGCTGGCATCGGCCCTTGGACCGACGAACGTAGCGACTTGCTCCACATTCTGGTCGCCGACGAAGACTCCTTCATCGCTTGGCTCAAGAACCTTTAAATCCGATGCTCCGCTCCCTTCTCGCACTCCTCCTCGCCGCCACGGGCGTCCACGCCAACTATGCCGATGAGGCCTACGCGGCCACGTACAAACTCCACAACTCGGCATTGAACGGTACCTGCTCCCTGTACCGCCGCCCTGCGCCCGACACGGCGCTCTACCTGGTGACGACTCAGCACCAGCTAGAAGGCTCCAAAGGCGACTTCTGCCAACTAGTCCTGCGCGAACCGCAGGCCGATGGCTCCTTTAAGCGTAACGACTTCAAGGTCGTGACGCGTGTCGACGGCAAACCGACTTGGGTGAAGCATCCGAAGTTCGACCTCGCCGTTCTGCGCATTACCACCCCACCCACCGGCACGTTCTCAGCCCTACCGATTGAAGCGATTGCCAATGACGAGCGCCTCAAAGCGGCCCGGCCCTCCGTTGGGTCTCCGCTCTTGCTCTTCACCTTCCCGCACGGGGTCGAATCCATCCGCCAAGGCTTCCCCGTGGCCCGCCAAGCGGTCTTCGCCCAGCCACCATTACTCTCGTCGACAGCCTATCCGACCTTTCAAGCCGACTTCCCCGCCACGGCGGGAGACAGCGGCGGCCCCGGCGTCATTGAAGGCCCAGGTGGCAAGCCACTCATTATCGGGATGTGCTTCCAACGCATGAACCACGACGAGAAGGTCACGACTGAAACCAGTTCGACCACCATCAAGCACCCCTTGAACATGGGCACCTTCATCCACGGGCGCTACCTACTCGAAGCCATCGAGCTGGCCGCCCAACAGTAATTTACCGCACCCATCATGACCCGTCTTATCTTTCTTTGGACCTTCTGCTTGGCCGCCCTCAGCACGTCGGCGGCAGACGCGCTTAAGCCCACCAATACCATCGTCCTCTTTGTGGATGATATGGGCTACGCCGACATCGGCCCCTTCGGCAACAAGACCCTGCGCACGCCTCACCTCGACCGCTTCGCCAAAGAAGGCATGCGCTTCACTAGCTTCTACGCCACGCCGGTCTGCTC
>CAITUF010000085.1 GCA_903895475.1 uncultured Opitutia bacterium
CGCTTGGGGCTGACGCCCCAATCCTGCGGATTGCCTGTTCGCCCATACGGGCTCACCGAACCCAAGGGTTCTCATCCCTTCTAAAATTCCTGGCGGAGGGGAAGGGATTCGAACCCCCGGAACCTTGCGGTTCATCTGATTTCGAATCAGACGCAATCGACCACTCTGCCACCCCTCCTAACCAGGACTGTTGAGGAAGCGATTACGGCGGAGGCGGGCAAGCGGAAACTACCCTGGTGGGCTTAAACCAAGGCTTTTGCGGCGTTTCCGACGGTGGGCCGCCCGCGAGCATGGGATTGCAGGCTGAGCGTGGTGGGCTAAAAAAGTGGGATGAGATTACCCCTGCTCGTGCTAATTGGACTCGCTGCCTCGGTCACTTCGGCGAAAGCGCTGCAGGTCTATATCTTGGCGGGTCAGTCCAATATGGAAGGGCAATCGGTCGTCGACCTGACCGGTAAGAATTACAACGACGGGCGCGGCACCTTGGTCGAGGTGATGGCCCGTCCGGCGAACGCCGAACGTTACGCGCATCTTCGCGCGAAGGATGGCAGCTGGGTCGTCCGCAAAGATGTGTGGATCCGCTATCAGCGCGAGAAGCAGCCGCTCTTGGTGGGTGAGCTTTCCGTCGGCTATGCGGTTTATGGCGACAAGCATCACTTTGGGCCCGAGCTCCAGTTTGGCCATGTCGTCGGGGAAGCCTCGCGCGATCAGGTCTTGCTCATCAAGACGGCGTGGGGTGGCAAGAGCCTCTTCCGTGATTTCCGTCCGCCGAGTGCCGGCGGAGTCGTCGGGCCGTATTATGTTAAGATGCTTGCCGAGGTACGCGCCGCCTTGGCCGACCTGAAGAAAGATTTCCCGTCCTACGATGGCTCGCCGGTCGAGCTCGCAGGGTTCGTCTGGTATCAAGGCTGGAACGACGGTGTGAACCCGAAGACAGCGGTGCCGGAGTATGAGCAGAACCTCGCGCACTTAATCCGCGATGTCCGGAAAGAGTTAAACGCCCCGAAATTACCGGTCGTCATTGGCGAACTCACCGGCCCGTGGGTCGATGCCCCGAAGGAATGGACTGCGCTGCGTCAGGCGCAGGCGAATGTCGCACGGATACCGGAGTTCAAGGACACCGTCGTGTTCGTACCGACGCGGGAGTTTGTGCGGAAGCCCGCAGACTCCCCGAACCCGAGCCATGGTCACCATGAGTTTGGCAACGCCGAGACCTATTTCCTCGTGGGCGACGCCCTCGGGAAGGCCGCCGCGCAAATGACCGGACGCGGTAAGTGACGCCCCTAGGTAGGGAAGAAAAGTGAGTATCGACGGGCTGTTCTTAAGGTAGATTAAGGGGTCTGGGGTTGAAAGCCAAAGGCGGATACAGGCTAATGGGCTAACCCTATGAGCCTGTCCGCACGTCTCGCCCTTTTCGTTCTACTCGCCGTCACGGCCACCGCCGCGGAGACCAGCCCGGTGGTCGCGCCACCGGTCGTCGTGGACGTCGCGACGATTGATAGCGAGCGCATCCTAAAGGCTGCCGCGAAGGCCTTGGCGCAAGCGCCCCTGAGCATCACCGCCTTCCCGGCGAAACTGAGTGAGGGTGGCGTGAACGACTTTTATTCCAACGGTGACTATTGGTGGCCCGACGCCAGTAAGCCGAACGGCTTACCGTATATCCGGCGCGACGGGGAGACCAACCCGGAGAACTTCAGTCAGCATCGGCTCGTCGTGAAGACCTTGCGTGACTCGGTCGCTGCCTTGGCCGCCGCCTATAAGATTACTGGGGACGAGACATACGCGAATAAAGCCGCCGAGCTCCTCCGCGTTTTCTTCCTGGATGCGAAGCTGCGTATGAGCCCGCACCTTAACTTTGCGCAGGCGGTTCCGGGCGTCTCCCCGGGTCGTGGTATCGGCATCATCGACGCCCTCCACCTGATCGAAATCCCCGCCGCGGTGAAGGCGCTGGAACGTTCGCCGGCCTTTTCGGCGGGCCTCGCCCAGGACTTGCGCGGTTGGTTCCGCGAACTGGCGGAGTGGATGGTCACCAGCAAGAACGGCAAGGAAGAGGCCGCGGCCAAGAATAACCACGCCGTCGCCTTCTATCTCCAGCTAGCCGTGTACGCCGATTTCATTGGCGACCAAGCGAAGCTCGCGGCTTGTCGTAAGCAGTACAAAGAAGTCTTTGTGGCCAAGCAGATGGGCTTGGATGGTGGCTTCCCGCTCGAGCTCGCGCGCACTAAACCCTATGGCTACTCGATCTTCCAGTTGGATAACATGGTTCTTCTTTGTCAGGTCCTCTCGACTAAGGAGGATAACCTCTGGCTCTACACCTTGCCCGATGGCCGGGGCATTCGGAAGGCCGTTGCCTTTCTCTATCCCTTCTTAGCCGATAAATCCAAGTGGACCCTTAAGCCCGACGTCCAGGCGTGGGAAGGTTGGCCGGCACGTCAGCCCAGCCTTCTCTTCGCGGGTCGCCAGTTTGGCGAGGCGACCTATCTGGAGTTATGGAAGAAGTTACCCGCTGACCCGACCGACCCCGAAGTCCAGCGCAACATCGGCGTCACCCAGCCGGTCCTCTGGTGAGGCTCGACTGGGTGGAGTGACCGCTGCCCTGGAATCCCGACCTTACTTCTTATAAACCTTATCCTGTGCGTTACCGCCGGAGAGGAGGTAGGCCATGAGGTTGACCACTTCCTGTTCGTTGAGCGAGTTGAGCAAACCGGCGGGCATCGGGCTGACCGTGGAGCGGTCGATGGCCAGGATGTCGGAGCGGTTGACGCTGATTTGGATGGAGGGATCGAAAGCGCTGACAGCGAGCTGCAGCTTATCGCCTTCCTCGTTGAGGATACGGCCAATCGTCTTACCACCATCGACGCGCGAGATTTCGGAATTGGCGTATTGGTCGGACACCACCGCGCTAGGCTGAATGAGACTCGTCAGCATGTCGGCGGCGGCGGTGCGGACGCCGAGGCCCGTGAGGTCGGGACCTTGCGCGCCGCCAGCCCCACCCATGCGGTGACACTGCGAGCAGAGCGCCGCAGCGAACATCTTCTGACCATTGGCGAAATCCAGGGTGCCCGTGGCCTTACCGTTTTCCCAGGCCTTCAGGGCCTCGGCGTGAGTCCACAGGCGGCCCGGGCCTTGGGCGGCGGGAATCGGCGTGGCTTTGACCACAGGCGTGCTGGCCTCAAAGGCGGCGCGTTCCGCTGCGGGTACCATCGCCACGGCCTCCTTGCGGATATTGCGAACGAACCCCTTGAGCGAATTGCCGCCTTGGGCGAGGCTCAGCTCGTCGAGGAAGCCGAAGAACTCTTTACGGAGGTTAGGCGTCCAACCGACGGTTGCACGGCACAAGTAGACGGCGAGTCCGATACGCGTCGATGATGGCGTCACGGCCATGGCGGCGGTAGCGTCCCTGGCGTAGCCTGGGTGGCGGGCGAGGATCTCGGGGTCGGCGATAACGGCTGGGCCTGCCTGGGCGACCTTCATGGCCTGGAGCACGCGGGCGGGGGCCGATGGTTCACCGAGGAAGATGGCGAGCTGGGCAAGCTGTCGATCGTAGGCATCGTTACCTGACGGCAGGCGGACGGCGGCGTCCTTGCCGAGGCGGCCTGCGGTGGCGTCGTCAGGGCGTCCATGACGCGAGAACGCCACTTGGAAGATACGCTGACGATCTTGCTGCTGACGCAGGTCCTTAGACTTGGCGGCCGCTTCGGCGGCGGCAACGATGGCGGCGAGGTCATCCTTGGTGCCGCAACGGGCGAGGGCTACCGCAGCATTGAGCGCGAGGTCGATGTTGGCGTCGGGCTTCACTTGGGCGCGCCAAGCGGCGACGGGTTGGTGTTCGACCGCGATGCGGGCGGCGTAGCGGACCCAGCGATCAGGGTGACCCATGAGTGGCCAAGCTTTGGCAAGGGCGGCGGCGGAGGGCGCGACATCGCGGAGGGCTTCGAGTTCACGGCGCAACTTCTGTTCAGGCGTCGCTGGGAACCAAGCGGCGGGCGCAGTGGATTCCGTGCCTTGGTAGGTGATGCGGTAGAGGGCGGACTGGCCACCGCGGCCACCGATGGTCACATACATGTGGCCGTCCTGCGGGCGGATGACGACATCGGTTACAGAGAATGGACGACCGGCCGCAAAGACTTCCTTGCGGGCCTTCCAGCCGCCGCCTTCCGGCGTTAGGTGAATCGCGTAGAGCGTGGCGAAAGTCCAATCGCAGGCGTAGAACGTGCGTTGGTAAGCGGCGGGGAATTTAGCACCCGTGCCCATGGCCGTTCCGGTGGGGGAACCGGGGCCCACATCGACCAGCGCAGGCTGCATGTCGAGCGTCGCGAGCGTGTTATTGCTGGCGCCGGAGCGCCAACCCAGCTCGCCACCGGGCGTGCAGAGGTAGATGCGCGTTGGGCGGTACCATGGAGCGCCCATGTCCCATTCCATGTCGGAATCGTAGGTGAAGATATCGCCGTCTGGCGCGATGGAACAATCGTAGGGATTACGGAAGGACGCCGTCACGCGGACCCA
>CAITUF010000086.1 GCA_903895475.1 uncultured Opitutia bacterium
CTGATCGTGGCGAGGATGGCGAGGTAGCAGGACATCTTGCCACCCGGGGAAACGACGACGTTGGCGTCGGCGATGCCGGTGAAGCCGCGACGGGTGTAGTCTTCGGCGATGGCCTTGCGGAGAGCGGGGATGCCCGGCGTGGGGGCATACTTCGTCTGGCCGTCGGCCAGGGCCTTGGCGCAGGCGTCCTTGATAAACTGCGGGGTATCAAAGTCAGGCTCACCGACCCCGAAGCCGACGACATCCTTACCGGCGGCCTTGAGGGCCTTTGCCTTAGCGTCGACTGCGAGGGTCGGAGAAGGGGCAACGTTGCGGGCCCAAGAGGAGAGAGCGGGATTCGACATGATTGGAACCCTGCAAAACGAAAGACCTCCGCCCCGGTTGGCAAGTCATTAGGCAACCCCACCCTGTCCCGCCACCGTAAGGCCTAGATATCGATGGCGTCTTCCTGCTTAGGCTTCGACTGGCCGTCCGTGCCTGGACCCCGCTGGGCCGCCGGAGCAGTCGAATAGCTGATGAACCAAGAACCCACCGAAATCGCCAATGAGGCCAGCCACGGGGAGCCGAGCGGTAAACCGAGCAAATTACAGACCAACTTCAGCATTAGCACATTCGTCAGGTACAGGAGGCCGAAGGTAATGAGGCCAGTCATCAAGACCTTAGGCAGGCGCAGGACGATAAAAAGGGGCAAGGAGAGCAGCAGGAGCAGGACCAGGACGAAAGGACGAACCAAGAGGTTCACCAAGCCAAGGAGCAGCGCGATCCAGAGGATGTTCGTATAGGAATCCTTGATATCAAGGTAGCCCAACCGGACCGCGATCAGGATGCTGAGCGGCAGGGCAAAAAGACGGGCGAGAGCGAAGATGAATCGGAGTCCAGCGGACATGACTCCTCATTATACCACAGGAAACCGCCCAGTCCAGCGTCAAGCGGACAGCCCTCCCCTACCCTTCGTTTAGCGAGCGTGGCGGATATCTTCGCCGGAGAGGATGAAGATGACCTGTTCAGCGATATTCTTCGAGTGGTCACCGATGCGTTCCAAGGCCTTGGAAATGAAAATCAGTTCAACGTGCGAAGCGGAGACCTTGGCGGAGTCGCCCGAGCGACCGAACAAAGCCTCGTAGTTCTTACGATTAAGCGTGTCGATTTCGGCATCGCGCTCGAGGACGAGGCGGGCCTTGGCGATGTCGCCTTCAATGAAACTGTCCAACGCTAAGCGGAGCACCTCGCAGGCGATGATGCCTTCGGCGGGAACGTGCAAAAGGTCCTTAAGTGGGCCACGCTCGGAGATGACCATGGCGCGCTTGGCGATGACGGAGGCCTCGTCGGCGATACGCTCGAGGTCATGGCCGATGTCGCGGGCCGCCAACAAGAGGCGGACGTCGCTGCCCATTGGGCCGAAGAGCGTCAGGTAGCGCATGATTTCGCGATCGACGCGCTTCTCGAGGTCGTCGACGCGGTCGTCCATCCCGCGAACCTGGAGGGCGAGGGAATCGTCCCCCTGTTCAACCGCGTGGAGGACCATGCGGGTCATATCGAGGGCGCGCTCACCCATAAGGATGAGGTCGTCGCGGAGCTGACGGAGTTCGTCGTGGAAGTGGCGTTGCATGAGCGTGTTTTTTTAGAAGTGGGTGAACGGCTCAGCCGAAACGGCCCGAAATATAGGCCTCGGTCTGTGCTTGGGACGGGTTCATGAAGATCTTTTCCGTCGTATCGTACTCGATCTGCTTTCCGAGGTAAAAGAAAGCCGTGCGGTCGGAAACGCGGGCGGCCTGTTGCATCGAGTGCGTCACAATGACAATCGTGAACTGCTCCTTGAGCTCGTGGATGAGCTCCTCGATTTTACCGGTGGCAATCGGGTCGAGCGCCGAACAAGGCTCGTCCATCAGGAGAATCTCGGGGCGGTTGGCGATGGCGCGGGCAATACAGAGACGCTGCATCTGACCGCCCGACAGGCCAAGGGCGCTGTCTTGTAGGCGGTCCTTCACTTCGTCCCAGAGTGCCGCCTTACGGAGCGACGTCTCACATGCTTCATCAAGGATGGAGCGATCACGCACCCCCATGACGCGGAGGGCAAAGACCACGTTCTCGTAGACCGACTTCGGAAAGGGGTTAGACTTCTGGAAAACCATGCCTACGCGACGGCGCAGCGAAATAACCTCCAAGCCCGGGTCGTAGATGGACCGGCCGTTAATGGTAATATCGCCCTCATGGCTGATACCATCGACGAGGTCATTCATGCGATTCAGGTTGCGCAGCAAGGTGGACTTACCGCAACCCGACGGGCCGATGAAAGCGACAACCTGACGCTCAGGGATATCGAGGGAGATGGCGTCCAAGGCCTTCTTCTGGCCATACCAGAAGCCATAGTCGCGGATGCTGATGTAGTCCTTACGCCCTTCGCGCTCAGCAGAGGGACGGACCTGGATACGGGAAGTGGAGGGGTTCATGGTAGCGGGCATGCGAGCGTTTAAAGAGTTTAGAAAGCGGCTCCTTTGAAGCGAGCGCGCAGTCGATTACGAATCCAGATAGCACCGATATTCAAGGTGACCACCAGGGCAATCAGAAGCAGCGTCGTGGCGAAGACCATCGGACGAGCGGCGTCGGAGTCGGGGGACTGGAAGCCGAGGTCATACACGTGGAAACCCAGATGCATAAACTTACGATCCATATGCAGGAACGGAGCCACCGTGTCGAACGGCAAGGTCGGAGCGAGCTTCACGACGCCGACTAGCATCAGCGGAGCGACCTCCCCTGCTCCACGGGCCATGGCGAGGATAACGCCGGTCAAGATACCAGGGGCCGAAGCTGGAAGCAGAATATCGCGAATCGTCTGCCACTTCGAGGCGCCGGAAGCCAAGGAAGCCTCACGCATACCACGTGGGACGGCCGAGAGGGCTTCTTCTGTGGCAACGATAACGACCGGAAGGGTCATGAGAGCGAGCGTGAGCGAGCACCAGAGCAGGCCGCCTGTGCCGAAGACCGGGGTGTTGTTGTTATACTTCAGCTGGTCCGAGAAGAACAGCTGGTCGATTGAACCGCCGAGGACGTAGACGAAGAAACCGAGGCCGAAGACGCCGAAGACGATGGACGGGACACCCGCAAGATTGTTCACGCTGATACGCACGATACGGAGGATGGGACCATTCTGGGCGTATTCGCGGAGATAGATAGCGGTGATGACGCCGAAGGGCGTGACCAGCAGGCTCATGAACACCGTCATCACAAGCGTGCCGAAGATGGCGGGCATCAGGCCGCCTTCCGTATTGGCCTCGCGAGGCTCGTGGAAGATGAACTCGCCTAGGCGTGAGGCGAAGAGCTGCGTACGACCCCAGGTGTCGAGGCGATTCGGAAACCAAGCGCGGACGATTTGGGTGAGCGGGATGACGACCGCGCGGCCGGCGGCATCCTTCGAGTCGAGCGTGGCCACCGCGCCGCTATTGACGACCTTCTGGGCCTCGGCCTTGAGGAGGACGAAACGTTCCTCAAGCCCATCGATTTGGCGGCGGAGGACGGGGATTTCGTCGGCTAATTTCAGGTCCTCGGCGCGACGCAGGGCCACGCGGGCCTCGTCCATCTCGCGATTGACGTCGCCGATACGATGGCGGGTGATCTCTTCAAATTTCTCGCGAACCACGACCGCGGCGGAGACCTCGGCCTGCAAGGCGGATTCGAAGGCTGGATCAGTGATTGGGATGACCTTGCCGTCGGACTTGCGCAGGGCCTGCGGTCGGACGAAGGCGGGTCCATGCTCAACGCGCTCCAGGCCGAGGACATCGGCAGGGAAAGTTTCGGTCTTCACCTTGGCTTCATCGACCCAAAGGTAGGAATTGCCGTTCAGTTCGCGGAGGCCGACTTGATACTGCCGCTCATACTGCGGTGCATTCGCCAGCGAACCAGCCCGAATGCGGCGTTGGGCCAGCTGGCCGATGACCGTCCGGCCGTCGTCGATCTGAGCCACTGGCACGGGCGGAGCCCAGAAGACCGTGATGCCGTTAACAAGAACGAGTGAAAGGAGGCCGATGACCATACCGAGGCCGATGATGAGGCCGAGGCCAGTGAACCAGACCCAAGCTTCGCCGCGGGGCGTGTTGCTATCGGAAGAAGAGGCCATGGCTTAGACGACTTTATAGCGCTCACGTAGGCGCTGACGGAGGATTTCCGCGAGGGTGTTGATCACAAAGGTGAGCAGGAAGAGACAACATGCACCCAGGAAGAGCGCACGGTAATGGGTGTGACCGAGGGCGGCCTCAGGCAACTCCACCGCAATATTGGCAGAGAGCGTGCGCATCCCGCTGAAGGGATTGGCCTCCATGACGGCGGTATTGCCCGTGGCCATGACAACAATCATCGTCTCGCCGATGGCGCGGCCGAAGCCGATCATGATGGCGGAGACGATACCCGAGATAGCCGTCGGGACCACGACGCTCCAGACCGTCTGCCAGCGGCTAGCGCCGAGGGCGAGCGAGCCGGAGATCAGGGAGTTCGGGACGTTGGAAAGGGAGTCCTCGGCGATGGTGAAGACAATCGGGATGACTGCGAAGCCCATCACGAAGCCGACCACGAGGGAGTTGCGCGAGTCATAGGTCTCGCCGGTCGTCTGGCGCCACCATTCACGGAAATCGGCGATCGGCAGTCCGCTGACGCTGTCCTTGACCGTAAAGAACATCGCTTCGACGGCCGGGCCGGCCTGCCAAGCGAAGTAGGCGCAGAGGGCGAGGAAAGGGAGCAACCAGACGAATTCCATGCCCGGTTTGACCTGACGGCGGACCGGCTGCGGGAGGGCGGACCAGAGGAAGCCGGCGAACAGGGCCGCGGGGGCCAGGATACCGACGGCGCAGAAAATTGAGATCAGCCGTGGATCGACGAGCGGGGCGAGCCAGAGTCCAGCGAGGAAGCCAAGGACCACGGACGGGAGCGAGGCCATGATCTCCATGACGGGCTTCACGACGTTGCGGTATTCCGGACGGAGGAACTGCGAGACGTAGATTGCCGCGGTCAGTGCGATCGGGAGGGCGAAGAGCAACGCAAAGAAGGTACCCTTGGCCGTACCGTAGATGAGCGGCATCATGGAGTACTTCGCCTCGAACTCGTCCGACCCAGAGCTGGACTGCCAGGTGTAATCCGGCCCGGTGGCACCTTCGTACCAAATCTTACCGAAGAATGCGCCCCAGGAAGATTCCGGGTGATGATCCTCGATGCTCCAGCGATGGAGTTTACCGTCGGCGGAAAGGGCCGTGAAACGGTCGTAATTACCCGAGAAGGCTACTTGGCGAATCGAGCCGGCCGGGGCTTCACCCTCCCAGCGCAGGGTTCCCGTGGTCATGTTACGGAGCTGGAGGCGGCCGCCGGCGACCGCGAGGTAACACTTATTGCCCTCGGCGGCGTAGATCCCTTCGCCGGGTCCGGCGAGTATCTCACCATCATGAATTTTACCCCAGCGGCGCAGGCTCTTGCCGTCTGGCTGGAGCTGCGGATACATCGACCAGACCTGCTGGGAGCCGTCGCGACACACGAAGACGACCGAGACATTTCCGAAGATCAAGCCGGCTGAGGCGATGGCCGGATCGCGCGATTCCTTGAAGGGTACGAAGGACTGCAGGAACGAGAAGTTCGCGCCGTCGTCGGCGTAGGCGCGGACCTCGCCGGACTTGCCGACGACGATGAGTGACTCGGCGGTGGAAGGCAGGAGAATCTGCGAGATGGAGGTGGCATCGGCGGCGACCACGAAAGGATCGCTGACGACGATGCGCGCCTTCCCGCCCAGTCCTTTGCGCTCGGTGAGGCGGACGGCGGTCAGCAGGGGCTTGGCGTTCTCTTCCTGGCGGACGAGCAGCAGGCGTGAAAGGGAGCCCTTCGCGTTCCAGACGTCGACGCATGGTAGTCCCGGCTTGCCGATCGCTACCGGTTCGAGGGCGGCGACCGACGGTTCGATCGTCCGCTTGCCGGCCGCGTCGAAAGTCGAACGATAGCTGACGCGGACCTCCATGACGGTACCGTCGGAGAGCCCGAGGAAGACCAGACCGGTACGCGGATAGGATTTCACCGAACTCACGCGGCGATTCCCGAGATTGGGAGCCCAATCCAATACCTTTGTGCCATCCTTGGAGCGCTGGAAGACCAAGGAACCATCGGCGAGGACGACGAACGGGACCTCGCCGTATTCATCCTCCCCGAAACCCATCGCGGTGGCCGGCACGGTGAGTGCCGAGATCGGCGCCACGGTGGCACCGATGAAGAGCGGGAAGACCTGGACAATCAGGAAGGCCAGCATCCCGAAGACCGCCAGCACCACGCCGACCCCGCCGACGCGGATAAGGCGACCCATCCACCGGTCGGCAGCCAAGGTCATGGGGCTGACGGTGAAACGCGATTCAGGCGCGGCGGCTGGAGCAGGGTTTTTGTCGGATGTTTCCATCTAGTGACGTTCGTGTGTCTAAAGGTCTAACAAAGGGGAAGGCGGGGAGAACCCCGCCTTGAGGACCCAAGACCGTATCGCCGCGCTTTTAGGACCGACCCCGGAGGGCGTGGTGGCGGCGATACGATTTCGAGACCAAACTTATTCGGCGCTGTAGAACTTGAGGGAGGCGCGGCCTTCGGCAGCGGCGTCAGCCGGCAGCGGGAAGTAGCCGTCCTTGATTACGATCTCCTGACCCTGCTTGGAGAGCACGAAGGTCATGAATTCGCTGGTCAGCTTATCCATGTCCTTGGAGGGGGACTTGTTCACGTAGACGTACAGGTAACGGGCGAGCGGGTAGCTGCCGTTGAGGCAGTTAGCGTAGTTGGCTTCGACGAAGGGCGAGCCGTCTTCGACGGACAGGGCGAGGGCCTTGACGCCGGAGGTCTTGTAACCGATGCCGGAGTAGCCGATCGCGCCGAGGTCGGCGGCGACACCCTGGACGACGGAGGAGGAACCGGGCTGCTCCTTGATGGAGGACTTGTAGTCGCCGTTCTTCAGGGCGGTGTCCTTGAAGAAGCCGTAGGTACCGGAAGCCGAGTTGCGGCCGAAGGCGGAGATGGTCTTACCAGCGAAGGCGCCGGTCAGCTTGGCATCACCCCAGGTGGCGATGTCCTGGCCACCGCGCTTGCGGGTGGAGGAGAAGATGCCGTCGACCTGGTTGAGGGAGAGACCCGGGACCGGGTTGTCCTTGTGGACGAAGACGGCGAGGGCGTCGATGGCGACGGCGATCTTGGTCGGCTTGTGGCCGAACTTACCGGCGAAGCCGGCGACTTCGGAGGACTTCATCTCGCGGCTCATCGGGCCGACCTGGGCGGCGCCAGAGGTGAGGGCGACCGGGGCGGTGCCCGATCCCTTGCCTTCGACCTGGATGTTGACGTTGGGGTACTTGGCCTTGAAGCCTTCGCTCCAGAAAGTCATCAGGTTGTTGAGGGTGTCGGAGCCGACCGAGTTCAGGTTACCCGACACGCCGGAGGTGACGGCGTAATCAGGCAGCTTGGCGTCGACGGTGACGACCTCGGCGGCGGCCGGGGCGGCGGACTGAGCGGAGACGACGGTCGCCGTGAGGGCGAGCAGCGCGAGGGACTTGAGGGAGGTGTGCATGTGTTTGGGAACAGGAGCATCATCTCATGCGATTGTTACAGTCTCGTGTCGGCAGGGTGTTTCTTGGGCAATAGGCCCACCCTACCCTACCCCCCATAAAAGGCCTCTAATTGAACTAAAACCCTACTTTTTGAGGTATTCGCTGATTAACTCGGCTGAACGGGCCTCGGCCTGGGCCATCGGGAGCCCGCCCTTGACCCCAGGGCGCTTGTGTCCGGCCTGCATGAGCCAGGCGTCTCGCAGGATCGTCGAGCTCTCGCGCAGCGGCTTGAGCTTCGCGCCTTCGGCGAACACGACGTCGGACTTCCACTTCATCATCGGCGCGAGCGAAGTCCACACGGCCTTGGCCATGAAGAGGTGCCCCTGCTCGCCGGGATGGAGGTTGTCCTTCGCGTAGATGAAAGTCGGATCAGCCTTCTTCGCGGCGTCGACGGACTGGTGCAGGAGCGGATGGATGTCGATGACCTGCCAGCCGGCCGAACGCTGCGCGACGAGCCAAGCGCCGTAGGCTTCCATGACGCCATCGTAATTGATGACATCCTTCGCGCGATCATCCGGCGCGTAAAGCGGCGGAGTCACCACGATGACCTGCGCGCCGGAGCGGATGCAGGC
>CAITUF010000087.1 GCA_903895475.1 uncultured Opitutia bacterium
ACGGCGAGCCGCCGAGCTATAATCCGAAGTCAGCCCTGCGCACGCCGAACCTCGATAAGTTCGCCACGCAAGGAATGCGGTTCACGGATGCGCACACGGCCGCGGCAGTTTGCACCCCAACGCGCTACGGCCTTCTCACGGGGCGCTATCCGTCCCGCATCGGGCAGTTTGGCGTGCTGACCACGTTCTCCAAGCCGATTATCCCTCCGGGTCGCCCGACGGTGGCATCGTTGCTCAAGTCGCAGGGTTATACGACGGCCTGCATCGGCAAGTGGCACCTCGGCATG
This sequence comes from uncultured Opitutia bacterium, assembly GCA_903895475.1. Taxonomy (GTDB): domain Bacteria; phylum Verrucomicrobiota; class Verrucomicrobiia; order Opitutales; family UBA953; genus UBA953. Next base: position 288 of record CAITUF010000087.1, read on the forward strand.
GATTGGGTAGCGGGTAAGCCGGGTAGCGAAAAGGAAGTACCGATCGGGGCGAAGATGATTGGTGGTCCCAATGCGCTTGGGTTCGATTACTTTTACGGCTTCACGCACGCGCGGAACATCGGCACCATCATCGAGCAGGACCATGTGGTCGCCCATGTGGCGCCGGTGGAAAATCAGCCGCTCATGGCGAAGAAAGTGGTGGAGTGGATCGACCAAAGGAAAGCGAGCGAGCCGTTCTTTCTCTACTTCCCGGTCGGTATTCCGCATGAGCCAAACGTACCCTCGGAGGAATTTATCGGAAAGAGCGGTGCCAAGGACTTGGTGAAGAACGACCCGAAGTATGGTGACTGGCTTTTCGAGGGCGATGCCTTCCTGGGAAGGATTCTTGAAGCGCTGGAGCGGAATCACCTCGCGGAGAACACCCTCATCATCGTCACCAGCGATAACGGGGCCGAACATCGCATCTACGAGCCGTTACGTGAATCCAAGCGCAGTATCTATGAAGGCGGGCATCGGGTTCCGTTCATCGTGCGCTGGCCGGGTAAGGTGAAGCCTGGCACGGTGAATGACCACACCGTTTGCCTCAATGATCTCTTGGCCACCGCCGCTGAAATCACCGGTACGAAAGTCCCCGCTGGTGCCGGCGAGGACAGCGTGAGCTTGGTTCCGGAATTGCTCGGTGCCGCGAAGGACGGCGTACGCGAAGCCACCATCCATCAGTCCGCCGCGGGCGACCTGGCCCTTCGACAGGGTCCTTGGAAATTAATTTTCCACAAGGACGGCCGACGCGAACTCTTTAATCTGCAAATCGACTTAAGTGAAAAGACCAATGTGAGCGCGGCGAACGAGGAGATTGTCCGATCGATGACTACGCTCATGCAGCGCTATATCACCGATGGTCGTAGTACGGTAGGGGTGGCACAGAAGAATGATTTCACCCTCTCCCTCGGCGCCCGTGAAACCAAAGATAAAAGTAAGAAGAAAGACCCCAAGGCGGCCGCAGCGATGAAATCGACGGCCGAGCGGGCGCGCGAAATGGCTTTGGCTGCGGACGCTTCTTTTGATTAACCCCAGACTGCGATATCGAGATAAGGGGCGCTCGGTCTAAAGGTAGACCTTAGGCGGCAACTAGGACAGCACGTGGTGCTGTCCCTATCTGTCATTTACCGAGCTCGATCGACTTCACGCGCGCGCTGATGGTCTGCGTGGAAATCGTGAGGGCGGCGCGATGGTAGGCGCCGTCGTAGCCAGCCTTGGGAACTGGGATGACGAGTCGGCGCATCTGGCCATCGGCGACCAACGGTAGCGGTAGTTGGATATCTGTGCCGCCCGTATTCAAAGGGTGTTTGCTGAGCGTGAGCGTCGCCTTCGCACCTTCACCGCTGAAGGCTGCCTCGATGGTCAGCGTGGTTGCTTGTTCGGCCTGCCAGAAGGTGAGGGGGCTGAGCGCGCGAAGGGGGGTCTTGCCGTCCGGGCGGAGATCGAGTTCGCCGCGGATCGGCCAGCCTGCATACGTGCCGACTCCCGCATAGAACCAGCCTTGGCGGTCGGAGGTGAAGCGCCAGCGTGGGGCTGGGGGGTGACGCATGGTAGCCACCTCTTGGGCGCGCGCGCGGATGGTGCTCAGATTGCCCACCACGAGTTCGTAGTCATACTCGTAGCGGATATCGTGATCGAGGATCTCCTTGCCTTGCCCGGCCAGATAGCCCGTGGCATTGGCGCGAGATGCATTCGGCCCAGGTTGGCCAGCGAAGCCGCCCGTGTGGTCCGTGAGCGCCGGGGTGATCAGGCCGATGCCTTCGTCGGCGGCATTGAGCAGGGCCGACCAGTGCTCCGTCGCTTCCCAATAAACCCACGGGTGTTTCGTCTTGGACTTAGGCTGTTCAGTAATGGCTTCGCCCGTGAAGGGGCGGGTACCGACGTAGCTGACGACGCGGAAGAATGCACCGTTCGCATAGAGCGCTGGGAATTCCTGCTGGCGCGCGGCGTAACGCGTGCGGTCGGAACGGGCATTGGTCAGGCGTGAGCGTACCTTCACCCAGGACCCTTCGAGTTCGAGCCAGGAGTCGAAGGTGCACTCAGCGGGGACGTTATTGAGCGGCCATTGCATCGGGATGCAAGTCACGTGCAGTTTGTTGCCGTCGTTCTCGTGCGCGATCACCTTCGAGGGGTTCTTGAAGTCATCGCCGGTTTGAATCGGATTCCAGCCGAGGTGTTTCCAATGCTCGGAAGGGGACTGGCCTTTTTCCGTATACGGCACGGGTCCGGAGTAAAAGGACATCTGCACCTGCCGACCGAGGTCGTAGTTGTTGATCAGGTTACGACCGCCCTTGGGCGCTAGGTAGACAATAGCCCCGCCGTGGTTGAGGTCGACCCCGACGCGGATGATGCCGTTGTCGAGGTAGCTCATCTTCGCGCCGGGCGGGAGCTCGTCGGCCGTGGGTTCGGCGGCGAATGTCAGCGCCGCACAGGCGAGCAGCGGGAGCAGCACGCGCATGCTTACTTGGCCGTGGCTTGCTTCTTGGCCGCAGCCTTGGCTTTCGCCTTGGCCTGCGGGCCGCTCTCGGCGTCGACGCCGGCCAGCGGGAAGCGTTCATCGGGCACGTGGTTGGCCGCCATCTTGGCTTCAAGGTCTTTGACGACCTCCGGGAATTTAGCCGCGAGGTCATTCGACTCCGCGGGGTCAGCTTCGAGGTCGTAGAGCTGCGTGGTCACCTTGCCGGCAGTGGTCATCTGCTTGCCCATCTCGGTACGGATAGCCTTCCACTTGCCCTCCCAGATGGCCTGTTGTTCGCCGTAGCCAGGGAACTCACGGTAGAGTGGGGTGCGGCGGGCTTCCTTCGAGCCGAGGAGCGTGGGCACGAGGCTTTCGCCGCTCTGGGTCGTTGTCACCTTAGCTTGGGCCAGTTCAGCGAACGTCGCGAGCCAGTCTTCAAAACCCGAGAGACGATCCGAGCGCCTGCCAGCCGCAACCTTGGCGGGCCAGCGCAGGACCGTCGGTTCGCGGACACCGCCCTCGTGGAGGGAGCCCTTGAGCCCGCGGAGTCCGCCGGCAGAGTTAAAGAACTTCGTGTTCACGCCACCGACATCGTGCGTCGCACCGTTGTCGCCTGTGAAGACGATGAGCGTGTTGCCCGCTATGCCGGCTTTTTCGAGCGCAGCCATGAGGCGGCCAACGTCTTTATCAAGGCGCGTAATCATTGCCGCGTAGGTGGCGAGCGGGGTGCGGTTGGGGACGTAGGAGCCCTTGGCGGCGGGGGCGAACGGCTTGTCTTCCGCGAATTTACCTTCATAAGGCTTCAGGTCCGCGGCGGGTAGCTGGAGCGAGACGTGCGGCAGCGGCGAGGCGAAGTAGAGGAAGAACGGACGTTGCGCGTTGGCGGCGATGAATTTTTCGGCGCCTGCGATGAAGCGGTCGGGCGCAAAGTCATTTCCAGTGAAAGCGGCGTAAGCCTTCGGGTCCTGCGGGTCGGCGCCGGTCGGGAATCCGCCGTGGCCCGGCACGCCCTTTTCGCCGTTGTCGAGCGGCACTTCCTTGCCGTCCTCCCAGATTGCAGGCGGGTAGTGGCTATGCGCGACCCATTGGCTCGTGAGGCCGATAAACTTGTCGAATCCTTGGACGTCGGGTCGACCGGTGGAATCGTAACCACCCAGGCCCCATTTCCCGAAGGCGCCGGTGGCGTAACCTGCTTGGCGGAGGACATTGGGTAGGGTCGTGATACCCGTGGGCAGGGGAATCTGTTCGCCCTTGCCGACATCGAGGTTGTCACGGACGGGGGCGCGGCCGGGGTTGAGGCCGGTCATCAGCACCGAGCGCGAAGGCGCGCAGACTGGGCTGCCGCAATAATGTCGGGTCAGCACGAGACCTTCTTGAGCGAGACGGTCGAGGTTCGGGGTCAGGATTTTCTTTTGCCCCATGAAGCCTACTTCGCCGTAGCCCAAGTCGTCGGCCAAGATGAAGATAATGTTGGGACGAGACTCGGCGGCGAAGGCGAAACTGGCTAGGGCTAGTAGCAGTAGCGTGGGGAGACGTCTCATGGCTAATTCCTAGGCAATCAGCCCCTTCCTGTCGAGGAAAGGGGCGGTTTTGTTTGTCGGGTTGACATCTTATCCCCCCTTGGGCTTAACGAACCTTCCTTTCTCGGGCTGTAGCGTAGTCTGGTAGCGCGCTTGCATGGGGTGCAAGAGGTCGTGAGTTCGAATCTCACCAGCCCGACCAAAGGAAAGCTTCCCCCGATTGCACGCCTTGGGTGGGTTTATTTCTTGGCCTTTTTGTCTGCCGCCTTGGTGCCTTGGGGGCTCGCGAACAGGGGGTCGATCAATTGCTTGTTCCAGCGGTCGAGCTCGTCGGACAGACGTCGCACGACCTCGGGCTGGGCGGCCGCCAGATTCTTGGCCTCGGACAGGTCCGCTGACAAATCGTAGAGTTCGTCCGGCTGCTTGCCGATTCGCACCAGTTTCCAAGGACCCGAGCGTACCGCGAAGCTCTGCCCACCACCGATGCGCCAGAAGAGCGGACGCATGAGCGGGCTGGTGGCTTCACCTTTAAGGTGCGGGATTAGGTCAACACCATCCAGCGGACGTTCCTTGGGCAAAGCGGCGCCGGCGACCGCCAAAACGGTGGTGGCGACGTCCAGCGAAGAGACGGATTCCGCGTAGGTGGAGCCGGGCTTCAACTGGGCAGGCCAGCTGACCACGAAGGGCACGCGGATGCCGCCCTCGTAAAGCAGGCCTTTGTTGCCGCGAAGCGGGGTGTTGTCCGCTCCCAGGGTCGCGGGCGTCCCACCGTTGTCGCTGAAGAAGAAGACCAATGTGTCCTGAGTCTGGCCGCTGGCGGCCAAGGCTTGGGTGACCGTGCCAATCGCGTCGTCGAGCAGGCTGATTTGGGCGAGGCACTTCCGGCGGACCGGGTCGGTGATGCCTGCGAACTTCTGCTCGCGCTCGGCGGTCGGCTGGTGCGGCGTATGCGGGGCATTGAACGCGAGGTACAGCATCCAAGGTTTGCCGTCTTCTTTCTGGATGAAGTTGGCCGCTTCCCGACCTAAGGCTTCGGTCAGGTGGGTGGGGATATCCGCGGTCGGTTTTCCGTTCCGGGTAAGGGGGACGTTGTATTCTTTCTGCTCATTGATGGCCCAGCCCGAGAACATGTGGCCGCCGCCGATGAAACCATAGGTTTGCTCAAAGCCTCGATTCCACGGGGCCTGCGCGGGGGTGGCCCCGAGGTGCCATTTGCCGATCCAACCGGTCCGATAGCCGGCTTCTTGCAGGTATTGCGGCAAAAGCTTTTCGGACAACGGCAAGCCTAAGGCGGGGTTCTTGGGATCGTGGGCGGGATTGTTCTCGTGCCCGAAACGCTGTTGGTAACGTCCGGTCAGCAAGCCCGCGCGGGTGGGGCTGCAGAACGGGTGGGAGACGTAGCCGTTGGTGCAGCGGACTCCGGAGGCGGCGAGCGCGTCAAGGTGTGGCGTGGGTACGGCTTTGCCGCCGTTGAAGCCGACGTCGGCGTAGCCATGGTCGTCGCTGACGATGACGAGGATATTAGGACGACGACTTTCCGCTCCGCCGAGGGCGGTGGCGAGCAACGTCAAAAAAAGGGCGAATCGCATCGGTGGGTTCAAGGCTTTTGGAAGCTGTCCCCGTAGGCCGCCAGGCGGAGGGATTGCTTGTCGCTGGAGTGGTCGAGGTAGGCGCGGACGGTTTCTCCTTTCGCCAGTACCTTGGCCTCGCCTGGTCCGGGTGGAGGGTTCTTCAAGTCCATGACCTTGTAGACGACTTTGACCACGTCACCGGGCTTATGCCCGGCCTTGGAGCGGATGACGGACTGGACGCTGGCGGTCACCTGCACGTCGAGTTGTCGGCCGTCTTTGTCCGGGGTGATCTTGACGTCGACCTGTTCGGCTTTGATGACCAGCGCCTCCGCCGCCTCGTCTTGGAGACGACGGACGTGGTCTGGCGAGATCGCGGCGTGCAGGGTGGAGAGGGCGAGGAGTAGGTAG
>CAITUF010000088.1 GCA_903895475.1 uncultured Opitutia bacterium
CCGATGAGCGCAACACCGAGGAAATGGCCCGCGTCCACGAAGCACTCGAGGAGATTGTGACGAAGACCCTCGCGCTCGGCGGCACAATCACCGGCGAACACGGCGTTGGCCTCGCCAAGAAGGCGTGGCTCCGCCGCCAAGTCGGTGAGAACAGCCACGACCTGATGCGCGAGATTAAGCGCGCCTGGGACCCACGCAACCTACTCAACCCCGGTAAGATTTTCGACTGAGGGATGAAGCCTTCGCTCAAACTCCTCGATTACTCGATCCTCCAGCAGTGCATGCATTGCGGGATGTGCCTCCCAGCCTGCCCGACCTATGTCGCGACGAAGAAAGAACGCCATAGCCCCCGCGGGCGAATCTCCCTCATGCGGGCAGTGGCGGACGACGAGCTGAAGCTATCGCCGGCCTTCGCCGACGAGATGAGCTACTGCCTCGGTTGCCTCGCCTGTGAGACGGCCTGCCCCGCAGGCGTGGATTATTCTAACCTACTCGAGACCGCCCGGGCCGAAGTCCAGTCTGCCGGCCTGAATCAGACCTTCACTAGCCGCTTCTGGCGGACGGTCACGATGCGAGGGTTGTTCATGCGGCCCCGCCTGCTCCGCTTCGCCGGTCGTCTGCTCTGGCTTTATCAACGCCTCGGCCTGCAAACCGCCTTCCGCAAAATCGGCCTGACGAAACTACTCCCGCCAGACCTCCGCCGCCTCGAGCCCCAGTGCCCGACCATAGCCACAAAGTTTTCGCCGCAACTCATTCGCCCAGTCGAATCGCCGGCCAAGAAGTCGCACCGCGTGGCCCTACTCACCGGCTGCGTCCAGGACCTAGTCTTCGCTGAACTGAACCGCGACACGGCCGATGTCCTCTTGGCCAATGGCTGCGAGGTCCACACGCCCTCCGTCCAACCCTGCTGCGGCTCCCTCCACGCGCACAATGGCGAAGCCGCTGCGGCCAAGACATTGGCCAAGCGGATGATCGACCTTTTTCCGCCGTCTCGGTTCGACGCCATCATCTCGAACTCGGGTGGCTGCGGGAATCATCTCCGCCATTATGGCGCCTTACTCGCGGACGACCCCGTCTATGCGCCTCGGGCCAAGCTCTGGGATACCAAGCTACGGGACATCCACGAGTGGCTACTAGAGTACGGCTGCCTTGCCCCGCGGACGGGCCTAGGCGACCTCACCGTCACTTACCACGACTCCTGCCACCTGACGCATGGCCAGAAGGTCACCCAGCAGCCGCGGGACCTCCTTAAACTCATCCCTGGTCTGAAACTCGTCGAACTCCCCGAGGCCAACTGGTGCTGCGGGAGCGCCGGCATCTATAACATCACCCAGCCCGAGCAGTCGGAACAGCTCCTCGTCCGTAAGGTCGGGCACGTCATCGGCACCGGTGCATCCGTCCTCGCCACCGCGAACCCCGGGTGCCACCTTCAAATCGCCCGTGGCCTCCGCCAAGCCGGCTCAGCCATCACCCTCGTCCCACCCGTCACCCTCCTCGCCCGCGCCTATCGGAAAGAAAAGAGGGCTGAATCGAGGACAGTGTAGAGGGCTGAATCGATCACAGATAAACACCCTCCTACTGTCATCAACCCTCCTTCCTCCGTAATCTGTACTCTGAACTCTGTACTCCGTACTCTGTCATCCGTCCTCCCTCCCTCCTCTCCTCATGACTCCAGTCAACATCGGCATTATCGGCGGCGGCCTCATGGGTCGCGAAATGGCCAGCGCGTTCGCCCGCTGGTGCGCCCTGACCGACGTCTCTGTCCGCCCAGTCCTCGTCGCCGTGGCTGACCTCAATCCCGCCACGCTGTCGTGGTTCGATTGCATCCCGTCCTGTACACAGAAAACCACCGACTATAAGGCACTCCTCGCCAACCCCGACGTCGACGTGGTCTATGTGGCCGTCCCCCACCACCTCCACGAACAGGTATATTGCGACGTCCTAGCCGCTGGGAAAGACCTCTTTGCGGAGAAGCCATTTGGCATCGACCTCGCATCCGCCCGCCGCATCCAAGCTGCCGTGACCGCCAGTGGCCGCTTCGTGCGCTGCAGTTCTGAGATGCCCTTCTTCCCGGGCGCCCAACGCGCCTTCGAACTCGCGAAGTCTGGCTCTATTGGCCGTGTCCTCGAAGTCGTCTCGGGCTTTCACCACAGCAGTGACCTCGACCCGACCAAGGCGGCAAACTGGAAGCGTCTGAACGCCATGTGTGGTGAAGGCGGTGCGCTCAATGACCTCGGCATGCACGCCTGCCACATCCCTCTGCGTCTCGGCTGGAAGCCCGCCCGCGTGTTCGCTCAACTCCAGAAGGGCTACCCGCAACGCCCTGACGGCAAGGGCGGCGTGACGAATTGCGACACCTGGGATAACGCCCTGCTCAACACCTGGATCAAGGTCGGTGAGCACGAAGTCCCGATGCGCCTCGAGATGAAGCGACTCATGCCCGGCGCCACCAATACGTGGTATATCGAAATCCTCGGGACGGATGGCGGCGTGCGCTACAGCACCGCTGACACCAAAGCCCTCTGGCTCTTTGAGCGCGGCAAGGAACAGTTCTGGAAGCGTACCGAGCTCGGTTTCAGTACGCCCTTCAAGACCGTCACCGGCGGCATCTTCGAACCTGGCTTCGCTGACGTCATCCAGCAGATGTGGGCCGCCTTCCTGCTGGAACGCGCTGGACTGCTTAATGGTCGCTTCGGTTGTGCCACGCCCGCCGAGGCTGTGGCCACCCACGAAATCTTTGCCGCCGCCCTGCAGTCGCAGGCCCAAGGCACCGTCGTCTCGCTCTAATTCTTATGCCCAAAACTTCTCGCCAAGGCGTCCTCGCCGTCGGCAATTTCATCGTCGACTACGTTAAGGTCATCGATGCCTACCCCGCCCAGGACATGCTTGCGAGCATCCTGAGCGAGTCGCGTTCTAATGGCGGCGGCCCGTATAATGTTCTCCGCGACCTCGCTGCCATGAAGGTCGAGTTCCCCCTCGCGGCGTGCGGCCTCGTCGGCAATGACCCCAACGGGCAGTGGATTAAGCGCGACTGCCAGAACCACCGGATCGACGTCACGCTCTTACACCTGAGTCAGGATTACCCGACGTCGTACACCGATGCGATGACCGTGCAGTCGACCGGACGGCGCACCTTCTTTCACTGCCGCGGTGCCAACGCCTACTTCGACGTTAAACACTGCTCCTTCAGCAAGACCAATGCCCGCATCCTGCACCTCGGGTACCTGATGCTACTGGATCGCCTGGACACCTTCGAAGGCGGCCAGACGGTGGCGGCGAAATTACTCTTCAATGCTCGCTCCGCCGGCCTCGAGACCTCGGTCGACATGTGCAGCGCGACGCACCCTGAGTTCCGCGAGATTACGCTCAGCGCACTCCCAATGATTGACCACCTCACGATCAATGAAATCGAAGCGGGCCTGACCGTCGGTGAAGTCATCGACCCCAAGAATGCCGGCTGGTTGCTGCGCACCGCGGAGCAGTTACTCTCCCTGGGCGTCAAGCAGACCGTCACCATCCACACCGAATACGGTGCCGTGTGCGCAACCGCCGATGGCCTTCGCCTCAAGCAACCCTCGCTCAAACTCCCTGTGGGTTACAGCAAGGGCGCGACGGGCGCCGGCGATGCGTTCGCTGCAGGCATGCTCTACGGCCTACACGAAGGCCTCGGAATCCAGGAACGCCTCCGCCTCGCCGTCTGCTGTGCCGCTGCTTGCCTGCAGGACCCCACTCCCTCCAAAGGACTCCGTCCGGTGAAAGACTGCCTCGCGCTCGCTGACCAATTCGGCTTCGGAGAGTTTTAAGAGAACGGGGGGAGGCAGTGCAGAGGTGCAAAAGTGGAAAGGTGCAAAGGTGGAGACAGGAGGGGACTCGTTGGCTGGAGTATGGTTGGCTAGGGGTTGTGCGGCGGCCTTCGGCCGCATACTCACATTCCGCTTTCCCGTTTGGCTCTTATTCCGCTTTCCCTTTTACCTCCCTTTTCAACTCTCTGTCTCGGGTAGGGGCAAGGCTTCGCCTTGCCCTCCATCGAAGGAGGGCGCGGTAAACCACGCCCCTACCCAATGACAGTAGCGGATAGGAATTGGCGCCCCCTGCCTTTAATTGGGCAACGGACGCGACGCAGTCGCGCCCCTACCATCTTCCCAATCCGTACTCTGTACTCTGTAATCTGTAATCCCCAAGAGCAGCACGCGATGCTGCCCCTACCTTTCCCCCTTGAACATTTCGCCCTCTTCCGTGTCCTAAAGGCGTCCCCATGAGCCTACCCCGTCTCATCGCTTTGGCCAGCTGCCTCGGCACCCTTGCCGCAGCGGAAGCACCGACGTGGTCATTCGACGGGACGGCCCAACCAGCGCTCACGAACGTCGGGGGTGTGACCTTCGCGCAACCCGGCCCCCGCCGTCCCGATTACCCGACCTTCGACCAGAAAAACGCCTCCGCTCGGTTCAACGGTAAAGGCGGCCACTTAGTCTTACCCGACACGGGCCCAGCCAGTGGTTTCGATTTCAAGAACGGTGACGCCATCACGCTCGAGGCTTGGGTGAAACTGGACGGACTTCGCAAGGGCGCGAATGTCTACCTCATCGGCAAGGGCCGCACCAAGGCCGGCTCGTCCAATCAGAACTGGGCGCTCCGCCTGCGCGAGATGTACGGGTCAGCCTGCCCAAGTTTTCTCTTTGCGACGACGCCAACTGCCAACGACCAGGGCGACGATCGCTGGCATCGCTGGACCACCAAGAGCGGGATCGCTGATGATGGGCGCTGGCACCACGTGGCGGTGAGCTACGTCTTCGGCGACCCAACCAGTGTCCGTGGTTTCGTCGATGGCCTGGAAATCCCCGGAGCGTGGGACATGGGCGGCGCCACGAAAGAGGCACCAGTGACCGACGACGACGCGGTCTGGGTCGGTTCGTCCATGGGTGGGAGCGTCAATAATAGTTTTTCGGGCTGGCTGGATGAGGTCGCCCTCCATCGCCGGGCCGTGTCAGCGAAGGAACTCACTGCCCGCTTCAAGACGACGCTGCCGGCACTCGAGATCGCCGTCGCCGGCCCGCGCGACACCAGTGCCAATGCCGGCAATGACAGCGCCAACAATACCGGCTTCAAGGCCACCCAGGGAGCCACCCCGATCGTCAAGGTTACCTCCTTCACCGACTGGAATAAGGTACCAGCTGGCCAAGTACTCATACAGCTGAGCGGCAACTGGAAGCCGGATAAGAACGTCTGGCCGGCCGAAACCTTACCGACCACCGAAAGCTACGAAGCACCCGCGTTCGGCTTCTTCCGCACGCCTTTCCCATACGTGTCGACCGGCGTACGCGGCGATCGCGGGAGTCCGTATTTCTTCCGCGCTGCGGCCAAGGTAAACCTACCGGCCGGCAAACATCGCCTCCTACTCCGTGGACGCGGCGCCGCGGCCCTATTCATTAACGATAAACTCGTCCTGAACACGCCCTTCCCTCCGGGCGGCTCCGACGATAAACCGATTAAGGTGCAGGATAAGTTCCTCGACCTCGGTCCGACGTTCCGTTTCGCCCCGCCCGGCAATCGTGAGGCTTGGTGTGAATTCACGAGTACTGGTGGCGAACAGCGCATCGTCCTCGAAACGGTCGTGGGCTACGTTATCAACGCGAAGTCACGCCGGCGGGCCGAGCTCGGCGAAACGGTCGCAGCAATTTCACTCGAAGGTTCGAACACTTGGCAGCTGCTCGGACCCGGCGCCACCAACACGGCCTACAATGACTCCGGCTGGTCTGCCTTTGCACAGCAAGAAGAGGCCCGGCTCGCCCAGTTGGATGCCCACCATCGGGCCCAAGCCCGCACCACCGAAGCTGAATACTGGAAACAGCGCCGCACGGCCGCGCAAGCTTGGCTAGCTAAGACGGCTGAGACTCCTGTGCCTCCGCTGCCCACCGGCTACACGGCGGGCAACGCCATCGACGCGTTTATCGCTGAGAAACTCGTCGCGTACCAGCAAACCGTCAAAGCTGACACCAGTGGCATCGACTTCTATCGACAGGTTTGGCCGATCTTCGAAAGCAAATGCCTCGAGTGCCACCAAGGAGCCAAGTCCAAGGGCGGACTCCACCTCGACACGCTAGCTGGCACGCTCAAGGGCGGCAAAAGCGACGGACCCGCCGTGACGCCGAAGGATGTAGCGAAGAGCGCCCTTTGGACGCGCGTCTGCTCGACCGATAGCGATGAGCGCATGCCACCCAAGGGCCCCGGTCTTTCCGCCAACGAAAAAACTATCCTCGAACGGTGGATTAAGGCAGGTGCCCCGTGGCCCGAGTTCCGTCCTCAGCCGACGAAGCTCGCGCCGTTATCATCCGACCTCGCCTTCCTCCGCCGCGTGACCTTCGACGTTGTCGGGGTGCCGCCTTCAGCCGCAGAGATTGCAGCCTTCGAAGCAGACCGCTCGTCCGACAAACGTGCCAAGGTCATCGACCGCCTCCTCGCCGACCCCCGTGCCGCCGACGCCAGCATGGGTACTTGGCAGGACGTCCTCGCCGAGAACCCAAACATCCTTAACCCGACGCTCAATAACTCGGGTCCGTTCCGTTGGTGGCTCCACGAAAGCCTGCTCGACCACAAGCCACTCGACCTACTCGTCACTGAACTCGTGCGCCTGAAGGGCAGCGAACGCTTCGGCGGCCCTGCGGGCTTCGGCATGGCCTCGCAGAACGACGTCCCCATGGCGGCGAAAGCGACTGTGCTAACATCCGCCTTCCTTGGGGTCGACGCCAAGTGTGCGCGCTGCCACGACTCGCCCACGACCTCGACTAAACAGGAACAGGTTTTCGCCCTCGCCGCCTTACTCGAAACGAAAGGCGTGAAGGTCCCCGTCACCAGTAGCGTGGCGATGGACAAGCTCCGCGAGGGCGGGCGTAAGCCCCTCATCGAAGTAACACTCGCACCTGGTGCAACGGTGCAACCGCATTGGCCCTTCCCAGAGTTCGCGACGGAGAGCGTGGCCGACGAACTCGCGCTCGATCCGCATGACCCACGCGATCGCTTGGCGACCTTGCTGACGGCGCCACAGAACGAGCGCTTCGCTCAGGTCATGGCCAACCGCCTCTGGGCTGGCCTGATGGGCCGCGGGCTCGTCGACCAAGCCGGCGATTTCGAACGCAGCCGCACGACGCACCCCGCCCTGCTCCGCTGGCTCGCCCGTGAGCTGGTCCGCAGTGGCTATGACGCCGACCACGTGCGCCGGCTCATCCTTAATTCCCACGCCTACCAGCGAGGCGATGAACCGACCGCGAAGTCCCAGCCCGAACTCTACGCCGCCCGCGCACCACGCCGCCTTTCCGCCGAACAGGTGGTCGATGGTCTCTTCGCCGCCACGGGCAAACCTCTCCGCACCGAGGAGGTCAGCCTCGACATCGATGGCATCCGTGAATCGGACAACTCCATCTCGCTCGGCCAACCTCGTCGGGCGTGGATGCTTGCTTCAACGTCCAACGAACGTGACCGACCTGCCCTCGCCTTACCGCGCATCCAAGCGGTCTGCGATGTACTAGCGGCCTTCGGCTGGCGGGCGAGCCGTCCCGACCCACTCACGGATCGTGAGATCGCCCCCAACTCTCTTCAACCGGCCATCCTCGCTAACGGGGTGATGGGCACTTGGCTAACGGCCTTGAGCGACGACCATGGGACGACGCAACTTTGCCTCGAGGCCAAGTCACCTGAGGCGCTCGCCGAAGCGCTCTTCCTTCGCGTGCTCACACGTCGCCCCACGGCCAAAGAACTGCAACTCTACGCCGACCGCCTCCGCCCAGGCTTTACCGAACGCACGGTCGTCGCTACCCCGATGATTGTCGGCACACCGCCCGCCCGCCGGCCGGCCTATTATGTTTCGTGGTCCAACCACCTCGACAAGGAAGCGACTTTGGTCCGCCAACAGCAGACCGACGACGCCCGTCGCGGCGACCCGGCCACGATGCGGCTACAGCCCGCCTGGCGCCAGCGTGCCGAGGATGCCCTTTGGGCGCTGGTCAACTCCCCCGAATTCCTTTACCATTAATCTTATGGACCGCCGCACCTTCCTCACCGCCCTCGGCCTAGCCCCCTTCGCCGCACAGTTACCAGGCGCCACCACGGTCCACGCACCGAAGGGCAAGGCTGAGCATTGCATCTTCATTTGGCTCGGCGGTGGCATGGGCCAAATCGACACCTTTGACCCTAAGTCCCTCGGTGATAACCAAGCGTCCAAAAAGAAGGCCGGCTCACTCTACCCTTCCATTGAGACCTCCGTTGCCGGCGTCCGCGTCTGCGAACACCTCCCGCGCACGGCTAAGCTCATGGAGCACGTCACCGCTGTACGCTCGGTCCACCACAAGGTCATCGACGAGCACGCTTTTGCGACGAACCTCGTCCACACGGGCCGCATGGTCAGCGGTAACGCCATCTACCCGTCACTCGGCTCGATTGTGGCGCATCGCCGCGGTGCGCTCGACCCGAAGGTCCCGGCCTACATGCTCATCGGCTTCCCGAACGTCAGCCGTGGCCCAGGCTTCCTCGGCGTCAAGGATGGCTACGTCTACCTAGTAGACACGCAGACGGGTCCCGCTGGCTTCGCACGGCCCGACGGGCTCACGGCCGACCGCGAGGCCGACCGACGTGCCCTGCTGGCCGCCACGGGCGAGGCCGCGGCCGATTCCGCCCTCGCCGAATACGCCGAAGCCCAGCGCGAAGCCTTCCGCTTGGCTGGCCCGTCGTTCATGAAGCATTTCGACCTCACGAAGGAACCGGCGGACCTCCGCGCGTCCTACGGCGGCGAGTTCGGCCAGCGCTGCCTACTGGCACGGCGGCTCGTCGAGGGCGGCGTCCGTTTCATCGAAGTCTCGCATAACCTGAACTTCATCAACGGGACCGGCTGGGATGCGCACAACGACGGCATCACCCAGCAGCACGTGCTCATCCGTGAGCTCGATAACGCCCTCGCCGCGCTGACGACCGACCTCAAGTCGAAGGGTCTGCTCGATAAGACCCTCATCGTCGTCGCAACGGAGTTTGGCCGTCCGGCAGAATTCGACGGACGCGGCGGCCGCGGCCACCAGGGCACGGCTTTCTCGATGGTCCTCGCCGGCGGCGGCCTCAAGCACTGCGGGGCCTATGGCGTCACCGACGACCTCTCCAAGAAAGTCATCGAGAAACCGGTGAGCGTACCCGACTTCCATGCGACGATCCTCGCGGCCCTGAGCGTGGACACGACCCATGACCTCATGGACGGTGCGCGCCCCGTACCCATCACCGACGGCGGCAAGCCGATCGCGGAGTTACTCGGCTGAAGACGCGAGGGGAGGCAGTGCAAAAGTGGAAAGGTGCACCGGTGGAGACAGGAGGAGACAGGAGGGGACTCGTTGGCTGGAGTATGGTTGGCTAGGGGTTGTGCGGCGCCTTCGGCCGACTGCTCATATTCCGCTTTCCCGTTTGGCTCATATTCCGATCCCCCTTTTACCTCCCTTTTCAACGCTCTGTCTCGGGCAGCGGATAGGAGTTGGCGGATAGCGGTTAGCGTAAGCTACCATCTTCCCAATCCGTA
>CAITUF010000089.1 GCA_903895475.1 uncultured Opitutia bacterium
CAAGTCTTGGCTGCGATGTGCCACTTGGCCGCGCAGGGTAAGAAGCGCTTCTTCGTCGTGGCGCCGAACAGCGTGCTCATCAACTGGGAGCGTGAAGTACGTAAGCATACTAAGCTCAACCCCATCGTCGTGCATGGGTTTGACCGTGATGACGAGTTAGCCCAGTGGCGACGCGAGGGCGGGGTGGCGATCACCACCTATACGACCCTCGCCCGCTTGTTGGAAGGCATCGACGCCGTCGACCTCCTCGCCGTCGACGAAGCCCATTCCGTGAAAAACCCGTCGGCCCAGCGCACGCAGTCGGTGAAGCGCCTCTGCGGCCTCGCTGAGTACGTCGTGTTTATGTCGGGCACGGCGCTGGAGAATCGCCTGGAGGAGCTGCATACGCTCGTCACGACGGTCCAACCGAATATCGGCCCCGAAGTCTCGGCTTTGCTGAAGCAGGCCCGGCCCGTCCCGGCGGAAGTGCGGACGCAGCTCGCCCCCGTTTATCTACGGCGCACCCAGGCCGACGTCCTCACCGAACTCCCCGACCTCACCGAGACGGACGAAGTCATCCCGCTCGAGCCGGCGGACTTGGAAGCCTATCGGGCCAGCCCGGATAACCTCATGCATCGGCGCATGGCGGCGACCATCGGGGCCGGTAAACTGCAATCGGCAAAGTTCGACCGACTTAAGGAGCTCTTGGACGGCTACAAGGAAGACGGACGGAAAGTCGCCGTGTTCTCGTTCTTCCGGCAGGTCCTCAACGACGTCAGCACCAGCGTCGGCGGATGTCCGCAGATCCATGGTTCGATCAGTGCGGAAGAACGCCAACTCGTCTTGGATCGCTTTGCCGCGCAGGAAGGCTTTGGCGTCATTGCCCTGCAGATTGAAGCCGGCGGCATCGGCATCAACCTGCAGTGCGCGCAGGTCGTGATCTTGATGGAGCCCCAGTTCAAGCCCTCGACCGAACGCCAGGCCATCGCGCGCGTTCGCCGGATGGGTCAGACCCGCAAGGTGAATGCGCATCGCCTGATTGCTAAGGGTACCGTCGATGAAGCCTTGGTGTTGCTGGTTGAGATTAAGAAGCAGGTCTTCGCGGATTACGCGCATCGCAGTTCCGTGACCGAAGCCAGTGCGATGGCGATCGACGCCGGCAGCGCGGCGATGGCGGAATTGCGGAAGGCGATTGCGTAGGGTTGTGGGGCGCGGGTTGAGGGTTGTGGGAAGTGTCGCCGCTTTGCGGCGTGGCATTGTTTGAGGTAGGGATAGCACTGCGTGCCATCCTAGGGGAATCGAGGCAGCTAGGTTGGCACGCAGTGCCAACCCTACCTCGAGGCAGGGTTGGCCGGACGCTTCTCTGCGTTATCTATCCGCCAAACACTAACCGCTAACCGCTACCTCATGTATCTCATCGATTCAGCACTCAGTACTCCGTACTCTGTACTCCGCGCGGCTGGGCCGCGTACGTTTTTACTCGACATTATAAGAAGAATATGCACAGTGGTTTTTGTCCTGAGCAAACCAAGCCCACAGGCCCAGCCAAGTAAGTCACAAGACCGAAAAGCCGCCTAAAGCCCTCAGAATCTCGAACCAAACGCCCACCCGGGCGCGAGTCCCCGTGCGGCCGCTTCCTCCCTGGAAGCGGCGCCGGCTAGCCATCCGTCGATTTTTCCAAACCAACACAACGCACCGCCACATGAGTCCCAAGAAGTCCTCCCCCCTCGCCATCCGTACGCTCTGCTTCACGACGCCGATGCGGGCGAGCAGCTTTCGTATCATCATTGAATCCGCCATCTTGCGAGGAGCTGCTTACAGCGACAGCTTCATCGTGGGGGTCGACCCTTCCTTCTTCCGGATCATGGGGATGGACCAGCATGGCGACATCCTGATGAGCCACTGTAAGTTCGCTGACCCGATTGGCATCCGCCTATCTTTTCGCTTCCGCCAAGGCGACTTTGCCATCATCGACCGGATCATTGTGGCCCTGGGGTTGGACATCGAACCCGCCCCGTGCATGGGGAAGGGTAGCCTCATGCCTTTCGAGGACCGTTCCGTGGGCCATATGCTCTTGGATCTAGCGGATAAGCTGCCGACGGATCGTTTGAAGGTCCTGCCGACGGCTATTGAGAGCGGCTTGGACTGCCTGTGGGATGACGAGAAGGAGATCAAGTCGGAGCTGAAGCTCCTGGCCGAGATTCCCACGCTGCTGCTCCATGGCGGCATCGACGCCGTCGAGAAGATGGACCGCGTGAACCAGCTCCTGCAGACCTATCCGCCCGTGATGGCGATCCGTTACCGCGGTCAGACCCTTCCCTTGGGCCATCAGATGCATCTCCCTTCCGAAGA
>CAITUF010000090.1 GCA_903895475.1 uncultured Opitutia bacterium
CGGCGTTGGGCCAGAAGGTAGTGTCCTTCATGCCGAGGGGGCCGAACAGGCGCTTATCCATGAAGTCTTCGTAAGCCATGCCGCTCACGACCTCGAGGACGCGCGCGGCGGTATTGATGCCGGCGTTGGAATACTGATACTTCACACCGGGCTGCGTAGCGAGCGGGGCCTTAGCGTAGGTCTTCACCGCGGCCGCGAGGGATAGTCCGTCGAGCGTGGGCACCTCTTCAGCCGACTTAAACGGCAGACCACTGACGTGCGAAAGCAAATCGCGGATGGTGACAGAACGCGCGCGGGCGACCGGAGCCCCTTTCCCGGCGGCGACCTTCTGGTCCTTGAACTCTGGCAGGTATTTCTCAACGGGATCGTCCAGCGAGATCTTACCTTCGTCGACGAGCATCATGACCGCCGTGGCGGTGATGCCCTTCGACTGCGAGGCGATCCAGAAGACAGAGTCGGCCGACATGGGCTTCTTCGCCTCGATGTCAGCGAAGCCGACGGTGGTCACGCTGAGTACCTTGGCCTTGCTCGCGACGAGGGCCACTGCGCCGGCGAGCTCCTCGCGCTGCACAAACGGGGCGAGGACAGCATCAGCCGCGAAGCCGCAGACAGACAGTAATAGGCTGAGGAACAAGGCAGGGGTTCGCATGAGCCGAGTCTTCCGCCCCACCCCGCCCTGGCAAACTAAAGCCCCGTGACTGCCCTCAGAGCGTCGCACCTTATGGTGATAGCGACTAGTGACGGGCGGCTTTGCGCATCAAGAGACAGGCCAACACCGCGAGCAGGATATTCGGCACGAGTACCAGGACCTCGGGATGCCAAGCGGGATCCTTCACCCAGCTCGCCATCGAAGTCAGGAGATAATAAGTCAAAGCGACACCCAAGGCCAAGCCGGCGCTCACGCTGGTCTCTGATCGACCGACCGAGACCGCCAACGGCACGGCGAGCATCGCCAGGCTCAGGACGGACATCGCAGTCGAAACCCGGAACATGAATTGGACGGCCAGCATCATCCGGTCGGCGGCGCGCTGTTCTGCCGTCGGATGCTCTGGCAACCTCCAGCCGGTCTCCATCGCGGCGAGCAACTCTCCCCCCGTCATCATCCGGAGCCTCTTCACGTAAGTCCCCTTCTCATCTGGCCGCTGGCCGAGCGGCATCTCGAGAATGGTCTGTCTCGCAGACACGAAACTTTCAGGATGATCGAGCGTGTCCTTTCCTCCGGGACGGGTGGTCATACTTACATCCTGCATCTCAATCCGCAGGACGGATTGCCCCGCCGGGTCCGTCAACTTACTCAGCTTGGCTTCTTTGGCGCGGACGGACTGCACCACCTGCCCACGGTCATCCACCTGCCAAAGATGGAAACGCTTCAGGGTCTCCCCTTCTTTATCTTCGGCACGTATCAACAGGCCCTTGAATTGCCGGCTCAACTTACCTGGCTGAATGAGGCCGGCTGGCGTCAGCTGGGCGGAACCAAGTAGCACCTTCTGGAAGTCATCTTCTGAGGCCGGTCCAGCCTCGAGATTCAACCAAAGCGCCCCGAGCGACACCACGGCCGCCACAATCCACACGGGAGCGGCGATTCGCCAAAGGCTGATACCAGACGCCTTCATGGCGGTGATTTCCCCGTCGGCCCCCATGCGCCCAAAAGTCAGGAGCACGCCCGTCAGGATACCCATCGGTAAAGCGTAAGGGAGCACCGTCGGAAACAGGAGGAGGATCAACTCGCAGGCCTCCCAAGGAGTGACCTGTCTGGATGAGACCGCCCCGAGCACCATCTTGATGACGTTGCCCGCCAGAAGCACGAAGACGAAAGCTCCGGTGGCCAAGGCGCTGGCACTGGCGCACTCGCGCAGGATGTGTCGGTCGAGGAGGCGCACGCCGCCCTATTTATCGCCGAGGGCCGCAAGCTTCCGCACGGGAAGACGCTGGCTCTCCCCGTAGGCCTGGAGGCTATTGTCCATCGCCCCCGACCGACTCCACAAATAAGGGAAATGGCCGAACCGGAGCGAGAGCTGGTGGGCGACGGCCTCAGGAGGATGGCCCGCCTCCAGCAAGAATAACGCGCAGGCC
>CAITUF010000091.1 GCA_903895475.1 uncultured Opitutia bacterium
TCCACGGCGGAAAAGTCACCGTGGCCTTGGCTGCCCAAGTCGAGCAGACGGCCCGGGGTCGCGACAAGGAAGTCGCAGCCCTTACGGAGGGCGGCGATCTGGGGGCGTTCGCTAACGCCGCCGTAGCAGGTGGCGACGACTGCGCCAGAATAGCGGGAGTAGGCGGCCACGTTTTCGGCGATTTGGACGACTAATTCGCGGGTCGGGGCCAGAATGAGGCAGCGGACACGTCCCTTATGGGTGTTATTGGCCGTGCGGAGCAGGCGGGTGAGCAAAGGCAGCGTGAAGGCGGCCGTCTTGCCGGTACCCGTCTGGGCAATGCCAATGACGTCGAGCCCTTCGATGACTGAAGGGATGGCGGCCTTCTGGATCGGCGTGGGTTCAGTGTAACCCTGGTCGGCGACCGCTTTGAGGATGGAGGCGTCTAGGCCTAAGGAAGCAAATGGCATTACAGCAACGTGTAGAACCTAAACGCAAAGGGCGAGGATAATGGGTGAGGCTGTTTTTGGGCGTTTTGGGCGACTTTACGCCCATCTAATGCAACGTGACGACAATGCCTCGCCTTGCCCTCCGCCCCGCCCTCCTTTATCTCATAGCCAACCCCACCCATGACCCAAAAGAAAACTGAAGCCTGGAGTTCCAAGATTGGTGTCATCATGGCCGTCGCCGGAAGTGCGGTCGGCCTCGGCAACTTCCTCCGCTTTCCCGGCCTCGTTGCCGACAAGGAAACCGGCGGCGGCGCCTTCCTCATTGCGTACTTTATCTCCCTACTCGTCGTCGGTCTCCCCATCTGCTGGGTGGAGTGGACGCTCGGCCGGTTTGGCGGCACGCAAGGCTTCAACTCATCCCCGGGAATCTTCCACGCCATCATCCGGAAGCCCTGGGGCAAGTACCTAGGACTCCTCGGCTTCATCATCCCCGTCGGGGTCTACTTCTACTACGTCGTCATCGAATCCTGGTGCCTCGGTTACGCCTGGAGCAGCTTCACGGGGGGCCTCGACCTCGGTAAAGACTCCGCCGCCTATGCGACACACTTTGCCCAAACGACCGGCCTCAAGGCCGATGGCGCCGTCCTCGGACTGTCCGCACCGTTCCTATTCTTCATCGGCGTTTTCATCCTGAATTTCGCCATCATCTACCGCGGCCTCTCGAAGGGTATCGAGTTCATTTGCAATTGGGGTATGCCGCTCCTCATCGTCATCGCCCTCGTGCTGCTGGTCCGCGTGCTCACGCTCGGTACACCTGACCCCACCAAGCCGGAGCTCAGCGTTTGGAATGGGCTCGGCTACATGTGGAACCCGCATGACATCGCCCAAGGCCTCTCCAATCCAGCCGTCTGGCTCAAGGCCGCCTCCCAAATCTTCTTCACGCTCTCCGTCGGCTTCGGCGTGATCATCACCTACGCCAGCTACCTTAAGAAGAACGACGACGTGGTGCTAAGCGGCCTCACCGCCACCGCCGCTAATGAATTCTGCGAAGTCGGCTTGGGTGGACTCATCACCGTCCCCGCGGCCTTCGCCTTCCTCGGCGCTTCCGCCGTCGCTGGTGGCACCTTTGCACTCGGCTTCAATGTCTTACCCCAGGTCTTCGCCGGCATGCCTTACGGCCACCTCTTCGGCGGCCTCTTCTTCACCCTGCTCTTCATCGCCGCCATCACCTCGTCGCTGTCGATGCTGCAGCCGGGCATCGCCTTCCTGGAAGAAGGCTTGGGGCTAGATCGCCGCGGCTCCGTCGCCCTGCTCGGCCTCGTCACCGCGGTCGGCTGCACCCTGGTCGTCTGGTTCAGCGAAGGCCTCAAGGCCCTTTCGACCGTGGACTTCTGGATCGGCGACATCGGCATCTTCCTCCAAGGCACGTTACTCATCTACGTCTTTAACTTCGCCTTCGGGACCGAACGTGGCTGGACGGAAGCCCACCATGGCGCGGACATCCGCATCCCTCGGGTGTTCAAGTTTGTGATTCGCTGGGTGTCCCCGGCCTTCCTGACCGTCATCTTTGGGATGTTTGTACTCAAGAACGTCGCCGGCTGGAATCTCTCCTTCACGGCGCCGCTGTTCACCCCCACGGAGCACATCCTCGACCTCATCGGTGGCCCCGGCCATCCCGCCAGCGGCGTCGCTCGCCTGACGGCCTTCTTCCTCCTGCTCTTCGCTGCCTTCTCGGCGCTGATGATTCATCGTGCCGGCAAACGCTGGGACGCCCGCTAAACCTACAACCTAACGACCATGACTACCGCTGGACTCCTCTTCATGCTCATCTCGGTGGGCGGCGTGACGGCGCTGTTCGTCTGGTGCCTCTACAAGGTACTCACGGGCAAGAAACCCTCCGACCACTTGGCGCACGTCGAGCCCGTCGAACAGGCCGACCTCGAAAAGCGCTAAGCGCGGCTTACTTCGTCGGAGCGATCAATAATTCCTGGCGCGTCGCGATCGGGACGTAGCCGACTTCGAGGCCCTTGGGCGGCGTAACCACCTGCGCCGGATCGAGGTCAGCGAGTTTGCCGACGGTGGGCGGGGCGAGGTACTCGCGGTCCTTGGTCCACGCACGGTGCAACTTCTCGACCTTGACCTGCATGGCTTCGCGCTCGGCCTGGGTGAGGTCGGCGTTGAGGATCGCCGGCTGGTCGGCGAAACGATACCAATAATAAGTGACGACGCTGCCGTCGCCGAGGAAGGCCTTGAAGGGACCGGCCTTTGGCCCCGGA
>CAITUF010000092.1 GCA_903895475.1 uncultured Opitutia bacterium
CGTTCTCCCGGAGCATCGTCAACACCTCGGGCAGGTGCTTATCCGCGCCGAGGCGGGCGGCGGCCAGGGCGGCGAAGGAGCGCACGCGCGGGGACGGGTCGAGGATGAGCTTGCCGAGCGAGAGTTCGTTCCCGTTCAGCGGGGACTCCGAAAGCGCGCGGGCGGTCTGGGCGCGGACCTCGGCGTCGGCATGGGCGAGCAGCGGCACGAGACGGTTCGCGGCGGCGACGCGGGCGGCGAGCGGTGCGACCGGGGTGGGCTTGCCGTTGAAAGCTTCGCTCGGGGCGATCGCGGCGCCGCGGCGGGCGAGAATGCCGAGACCCCAGATGCCATGGACGCGTTCGAGCGGGTTGGCCGACTTCGTCGCGGCCTCGAAACGGTCGGTGGCGTCAGGGCGGCGGGTGAGCTCGATCTGGGCGCGCAGGCGGACGCGCTGGTCGGCGTGCGCGAGCAGCGACGCGAGCTCGGCGGAACCGCGCTGGGCAAAACCTTCCTTCATCAAGGTGGCCACCGTGGCGGCCGCCTCGGGCTTCATCATCTTGTCGGCCGAAAGCGTGATGATGCGGCCGGCGTCGTGGGACTCCCAGCCCGTGATGAAGTCGGACACCACCAGACGACCCTTCCAGTCGTATTCGACGTCGGTGGCGGCGACGCCCCAGATCAGCTGGTGCGACTCCACCATCTTCATGCCCGCGCCGGCGGGCTCGAGCTGGAAGGACCAGATACCGGAACCGCCGGCGGAGCCGCGGTAATCGCAGATGTGGAAGTGCTTGGCCTCGGCCTCGAGGTAGCCCGCGCCGGGGTGGTAGGTGAGGCCCGACGGACCAGAGGAGATGTAGGCGGACGGCGGGATGATGAAGGCCGGCTGGACGGGGTTCTGGAGTTCCCAGACCTTCTCGGTCATCCAGCGGGAGGGCGGACGCTGCTCCAGACCGATCGAGCGGTGGAACGTGTGCATGGCCTGGTGCTCCATCTCCCAGCCGGAATCCGCGCCCTCGACGACGTAGACGACGCGCGCCTGGTCGCCTTGGTCGGAGTTATTGTCGACCGAGATGCCGTTGCCGAACTCGTCGAAGGCGATCTCCTTCGGGTTACGCAGGCCGAAGTGCACGACCTCGAAATTAGATCCATCCGGCTCAAAGCGGAAGACGGCGCCACGGTTACGGGAGTCGTATTTCTTCCCTTCCTTTGTGACGATGTTGAAACCACGGTCGCCGATGGTACCCCACACGCGGCCGTCGTAGCCGATGGCAAAGCCGTTCATGTCGTGGCCCGAAAGGGAGATGCGCACGCCAAAGCCGTCCTGGAGGACCTTGCGCTGGCCTTCGTTACCATCCTGCTTCGGATCCTGCAGCATCCAGATGCGTGGGATACAGGCAAAGTAGACGTTATCGTCCCACGCCATCACCCCGGCACCCGTGCCGTCGAGGACGTCATTAAACTTGTCGTCGAACATCTTCGACTTAGCGAAGACGCCGTCACCCTGCTCATCGGTGAGGAAGCGAATCTTTTCGGACTTAGCCGTCATCCACTCGATGGACCTCTTGCCGGCCCACTTCTGGTGGAGCGCTAAGCGATCAGCCGTGGTCTTGGCCGCCAGGTCATCGTGATACCAAAAGAGATTATTACGGTCATCCTCCACGCCAAAGCGGAAGCGATGCGTCTCCGCGACATAGAGGCTACCGTCGTTGGCGAAAGCGATCGCCGTCGGCGAGGTCACGCCGGTTTCCTTGTGACCACCAGTGACCTTGAACGTTGCACCGGGCTCGAGGGCCGCGCTGCCTTCGCCCGCCACGCGAACGAGGTTATTCGCGGCCTTGGGCTTCGGACGGCCACCCGAGGAGAACTTCGGCTTGTTGTCGGATGAAAACAGGAAGTGATCGGCGGCGATGAAGCCCCAAGCACCTACTTCGCTATCGACCATGCGGACAACGCCCTTCTTCCCCTTGAACTCAGCGATGTCCCAGATGACCTCGGCGAGGGTCAGGCCGTTCTTGCCGACGGCTTCGCGGACAACCTTACCGTTGATCAGCAACTGCACCGCCGTCTTGCCAGAATGATTACCGCCAGCGACGAGGAACCCGAGGAAGGGATGCGTGAGCAGGATGTCGGGCGAGGTCAACGTGCCGGTCGCGGCATCACCGCCATGGCCCGAGACAACCAAGGCGTTGCCGCCGTAATTACGGAACTCGCCATTCACGC
Organism: uncultured Opitutia bacterium; assembly: GCA_903895475.1. Taxonomy (GTDB): domain Bacteria; phylum Verrucomicrobiota; class Verrucomicrobiia; order Opitutales; family UBA953; genus UBA953. Next base: position 2,203 of record CAITUF010000092.1, read on the forward strand.
CAGTGACCTTGCCTGCCACCGGAGCGAGGCCGAAGGCCGTGCCCGTGGTCTGCCAGCTATCAAAGCCGTCGCCTTCGAAGGCTTGGATGACCTTCACGTCGGCCTGCAGGCTAGCGGCGCCGATAAAAAGGGATGCGAATAACAATGCTATGGACCTCATGGGGATAACGGGGAGTCACCCTAGGAAAAGGGTTGTTCCCCCGAGGTCGAGGATGGCTTCAAGAAACTTGCCCCGGCGACCTACGAATCAGCGAATTCCCGAGAGGACTTGGAATTTAGCCCCGAAATGGGCGGGGTGCGTCAAAGCCCGCAAGCGCCCAGTGGCCTCATTGTCCCCGGAGGTCATAATCCGCTCCATGGCCGAGCCCGCATGCTTCACGAAAAAGGCCTCCTGCCGTTCCAAGCGTACCGAGCGGAAACCTTGGGCGACGAGGATTGGCTCCAGTCGATCCCAGAGGACGTGGCACGTCAGGTCCTGCGAGCCAAGGTTCTCCAGGATCGCTCCCGACAACTGGTGACTACGGTAGGCCCGAGCCGTACCGGCTGGCGACCCTTCGAGGCACTGCGCCACCGTCTTGCCGTAATCCAACAAGATGACTGCCCCAATCCAGCCACCGCCGAGCAAACGCTCGAGCAGGGTCTCCGCTGCCAAGGGCGCATCGAGTAACCAACCCTCGGACACCAAGGGTAACGAGGCAACGAAGGCGGCCGCGGAAGCAGACGAGAAATCCGGCAGAGCCTCGACCGTGAGTTCAGCGCCATCGACCCGGACGCCGAGTTCGTGCCAGCCACCGCCTTGAAAGACGAAGCGATGGAAAGGCTGAGCATCGAGGAGTTCATTGGCGACCAGCACCGTGCGCGTGGGGAGTTCGGGCTTTTCGCCGACTCGGAAAACACGTGTCCCGGCAAACAACGGCGCCACGCTAGCGAAATGCGCTTGGCCGGGGTCGGCGCCGACTTCAACAAGCGTGTGCGACGAGAGATCACCCACTAAGGTCCGCGCTGCGGCAGCGACGAGTTCGCCAAACATGGGACCCAGTGCCGCGGCCGTGGTGAAGTCGGTGCCTACGGCCTTCCCGACGCGCGGGCGCTCGCTCACGTAATAACCTAGGCCGGGCGCATACAACGCCGCTTCCACCAAATGCACAAACGGCACCAACCCACCGCGGGCTTCGCGACGAAGCACGTCCACAATCGCGGCATGGCGGGCTTGGGCGTCCATCCCTCCAGCGTGGAAGGCTCTTTTCGTGAGCGCCAGACGAAACGAGGTTGAGCCAGCCCCAGAAATAGACTGACTCCACCCCAATGATCCTCGCGATCGA
>CAITUF010000093.1 GCA_903895475.1 uncultured Opitutia bacterium
GAAGGCCCTCGCCGCCGCAACCAAGGAAGTGCCCGACCGCGCGAAGAACCTCGTCGAGCTTACCCGCACGATTGCGGACCTCTCTCCGCAGGTCGAGCCCCAGCGGGCCAAGGTTAAGGCGGCGGAGTCGGCCTACCTGGCTAAACTACCGAAGCGGAACGTCGCGCAGGCTAAGTAGGCCTGTCTGGAGATTGCTTCAGGGCAGGGAGGTGCTACAAGAAAGCATCCCCATGAAGACCCTCCGTCTCCTCGCCGCCTTTCTCGGTGTCGTCTCGTTCGTCGCGGCGGCCCCTGCGCCGGTTCGTCCGAACGTGTTGCTCATCGTCGCGGATGACATGGGCTGGGCCGACGTCAGTTGGCATGGCGGAAAATTCGCGACGCCTCGCATGGCGGAGATTCTCAAGACTTCGGTGGAGTTGGATCGCCATTATGTGCAACCCGTTTGCACGCCGACCCGCACGGCTTTACTGTCGGGTCGCTGGACGAGCCGCTTTGGTCCCCATGTGCTCGGTCCGACGAACATGCGCGCTTTTCCCGAGGGGACCTGCACGCTGGCCTCGGCGTTAAAGTCCGTGGGTTATCGCACGTCCATTTCGGGCAAGTGGCATCTGGGTGGTAAGTTTGCTTGGGGCCCCCGCCAGTATGGGTTCGATCAGTCGTATGGCTTCCTCTCGGGCGCCGTCGATCCGTGGACCCACAAGTATCGGCCTGGTATCTTGGAGGATACGTGGAATCGTAACGACGTGCTGTTAAAGGAGGAAGGCAACGCCACGGAACTAATCGCCGCCGACGCCAAGCGCATTATTCTCGAGAAGAAGGGGCCGTGGTTTGCTTACGTCCCGTTCGGCGCAGTGCATACCCCGATCGACGCCCCGAAGGAATATTTCAAAGCCTACGAGGGCGTGAAGTTCCATGATGACGCAGCCAAGGATGACTCCATTCGTCGTTACGCCGCCTTTGTAACGCAACTGGATGCCAAGGTGGGCGAGTTCTACGACGCCCTCAAGGCCTCGGGGCAACTCGAGAACACGGTGATCATATTCACCTCGGATAACGGTGGAATCGATAGCAGCGGCAATCCCTATGTCGGTAAGACCAAGGGTAGTCCGGCCGTCACCACGAATGCGCCCCTTCGTGGCTGGAAGAACACCCCGTATGAGGGCGGGATGCGCGTCAATGCGTTCGTCAGCTGGCCGGGTCACCTGCCCGCCGGTAAGAATAGCCACCCGATGCATGTGGCGGACTGGCTGCCAACGTTGGCTCGTCTGACGGGAGCCACCGTCCCCGCGGACGTGAAGTTCGATGGGCTCGACCGCTGGGCCGTGTTGACCGGTGCCGATGCGACGCCCGCGCCGCGGACCATCTACATTCCGCATTACCAGCGTTCGGCGGTCTTCCATGGCGACTGGAAACTCATCGCCCCGCATACCAACCCCCAAGGGAAGGCAGAACTCTTCAACCTTGCCCAAGACCCCTTTGAAAAGGACGAATGTTCCGCTCGCTTCCCGGAGAAGCTGAAAGAGATGCGCGAGCGCTTCCTCGAACTCCGTAAGGGCGACTTACTCGAGGCCCCGGCGGACGCTAAGTTCAGCGAAAAACCTGCAAAATGAAATTCCTCCCTCTCTTCTGCCTACTGGCGATTGCCGGCCACGCCGCCGACCCGATCGGTGACGTCACGGCCCCGCCGGCTGAACTGAAGCTACCGCCGTTTTACAAAAAATACATCAGTGCCCACGGTTTACCGATTGTGGCCTCCGGTGCCGTCAACGACTACGCCCTCAAGGAGACCGCTTACCTCGCTAACCTCATGTTGGCCAAGCGCCCGGATGTCCGGACGGCGATGATCGCGAACGGCTCACGGGTCATCATCATGGGGCGGGCGGAGTTTACCACCGATGTTCCTGAATACGCTGGCTTCAAGCCGAAGGATTACTGGGACGCCCGCGCCCGTGGCCTCGGCGGCTCGCAGACTGACCCCGTCTGTTCTTGTGCGGAAGAGAACATGCTGGCGTTCCCGGGCGACCCTTACGCTTCCGAGAACATCTTCATCCACGAGTTCGCGCACAATATCCACCTGCGTGGTATGCTGAAGGTCGATCCGACCTTCGACCGTCGCCTCAAGGCTACTTACCAAGCCGCCATGGCGAAGGGCCTGTGGAAGGGGAAGTATGCCGCGACCAACCACCACGAATACTTTGCCGAAGGCGTTCAGTCGTGGTTCGATAATAACCGCGTCAACGACCAGGACCACAACCACGTGCACCTGCGCACACAGTTGCTGGAATACGACCCAGGCTTGGCCGCGATGTGTCGCGAGGTCTTCGGGGACACCGAACTGAAGTACACCAAGCCGACCACCCGACTGACGGGCCACATGGCTGGCTATGACCCAACGACGGCCCCGAAGTTCGTCTGGCCGGAACGCCTGACGACGGCGAAGGCGGAAATCCGCAAGAAGGTCGATGAACGCGTGAAGGCGGCAGAGAAGGGCCCGGTCACACAGCCCTACACGAAGTGAGCCGAATGGACCGCCGACATTTCTTAGGGGTTTCGGCCACGTTGGCTCTAGCGGTAGCCCTCCGCGCCGCCGCCCCCGGCCGTGCCCCACGCCTCCTGCTGCGCTCTTCCTGGCAGACTGTAAATATCGGTGATATCGCGCATACGCCGGGGATGTTGGCGTTACTCGAGAAGCACCTACCCGAAGCGGAAATTACCTTATGGCCTGGGAGCGTCGACAATGGGGTGGGGGAGATGCTGCAGCGCCGCTTCCCGAAACTCCGCATCCTCGTCCCCGGCAAGATCGACGTCGCCCAGGCCTATGCGAATCATGATTTTCTCCTGCATGGCTCGGGGCCTTCCCTGGTCGCCGAAAAGGACGTTGCCCGCTGGCGTCAGCTCGGGCCCAAGCCCTACGGCGTGCTCGGCATTACCCAAGGTAAACCGACCCCGGCGACCATCGAAATTCTGAATGGCGCTCAGTTCGTCTTCTTCCGCGATGGCGTCTCGCACACCGTCGCCCTCTCCGCGGGGGTGAAGTGTCCTTTGATGGGCTTAGCGCCTGATGGCGCTTTCGCCACGGACCTCCGTGATGACGCCAAGGCGACCACTTTTCTGCAGGCTAACCAGTTAGAGGTCGGCGGTTTCCTTTGCTGTATCCCGCGGTACCGCTCCACGCCCTATTGGTTGATTAAGCCCGGTATACCCTTCGACCCCGTGAAGCAAAAGCGTAACGATGAGTTGAAGGAGCATGACCATGCCCAACTGCGTGCTTCCATCATCGCGGTCGTTCGCCAGACGAAGCTCAAGGTGCTCATCTGTCCCGAAGACCGCACGCAGATGGCCTTGGGGAAGGAAATACTCTTCGAGCGCTTGCCAGACGACGTGAAGCCACGCGTGGTTTGGCGTCCCGATTATTGGCTCACCGACGAAGCGCTCTCGGTCTACGTCCGCAGCGCTGGGCTCTTCGGCAACGAAATGCATTCGCCCATCATGTGTATCGGTAATGGCGTGCCCGCCATCGTCTGCCGCTGGGCCGAACAGACGTCTAAGGGCACGATGTGGAAAGACATCGGCCTTGGTGACTGGCTCTTTGACCTCGATGACGAAGCGCAGTTGCCCGGCATCGTGCCCGCCGTCTTGGCGATGGCCAAAGACCGCGCGGCGGCCCTCGCCAAAGTGGGCCAAGCCCAAGCCATCGTCCTTGCCCGTCAGGCTGCGGCCATGGCTGCCCTGCGGAAGGCGCTCTGAGCCCGCTTAAGACTCCTTCGTGAAGGGATTGGCCTCCGTCGTCGCGGGCGCTGCCGGACGGGCCATGCGGACAACCACGACCATAAAGACGATGGTCGCGAGTCCTGAGAGTAGCAGCAGGGCCAGGCCGTAGCCTTCGGGGTTCGGGCTGAGGTCAAAGGTCAGCGGACCGTAGAGCTTGTTCCAGAGCGACACCCGCTGAGGTTGGCCGCTCGCCATCCAGCCTAACAGCAGGTAGAGGTCGACGACGCCGTAGGCCACGCACAGCGCGGCGAGCTTGAACCTTTTCATCGCTTACTTGGAGGGCTTCTTGAAGACCGGCTTGTCCTTGTCGCCGCCGCTCAGCACGAAGGCCGTCAGGTCGAGGATTTCGTCTTGCGTGAGCATGCTGAGGAGCATCGGAGGCATCGGGGAGACCGCACTGCGCTCAATGCTCTTCACTTCCTTGCGGTCCACGTTGACGCGTTGATCGGGGTCGGAGAGGTCGGTGTTCACGACGACCGAGTCGCCGTTCAGGTTGACGATGACGCCGGTGAGGGTGTCGCCGTTGTTCTTGGTCACGATGATCGGGGCGAACTGCTCGTTGATCTCCTTGCTGGGATTGATGATCTGGTCGAGGAAGTCATGCGGGCTGTACCGGCCACCGGAGAGGGTGAGGTCGGGGCCCGTCATGCCGCCCGCATTGCCGAAGCGGTGGCAGGTGTAGCAGGCCGCGGCGGCGAAGACCTTGCGGCCGGTCTCGAAGTCGCGGTCCTTGAGACCTGCGCCGATGGCGGCGTCGAGCTCGGCGAGCGTCCAGGCCTTCGGCGTGCGGCCGGCGAACATCGCGCCGGCGTTCTCGATGGGCGACTTGATGACGGGCTTCTGGGCAATGAGCGCAGCATGCTGCTGCTTCTCGGCGTCGGTGAAGGTCGCGAGGGAGTCGTTGCGGATGAATTGGATAAACTGTGTGAAGCTCGAGCCGCCGCGGTAGTTGGCGGCTTGGAGGAACCAGTTGAGTTGGGCCTGTCGGAGGGCAGGGGTCCAACCGGTCTTGAGGAAGCGCAGGCTGCGGGCGTATTCCATCTGCGGCTCCTGGCTTTCGGCGTTGGCGATGAGCGCCATGCCCTTGGCGGCGGTGTTCGGCGCCTGCAGGAAGGCGAGCGTCTCGCAGAGCACCCAATTCAGTTCGAAGTTGTTGGCCGGGAAGGCGGGGTCGAGCCGTCCGATGATCTGCTGCACGCGGGCGGCGTCGGGGGTGCCGTAGCGGTGCAGCGCGATTTCAGAGATGCGGACCCACGCGATGCGCTGGTCGTTAGTGAGCTTGGCCCAGTCGAGGCGGAGTAGGGCGTCGAGGACCGCATCGCGCGTGGCGGCTTCGGCGGCGGTCGGTTGGGCCACCATCAGCGGTACGCCGGTACGAGGGTCGGGTTTGGCGGCGCGTGGGCTGTGGTTGGGGCATTGCGCCCCTACGCGGGCGACCGCAAGGAGGGCTTCAAGCGAACGGGCCGCATCGGTTTCTTTCAAGGCGCGCTCCTGCCACTGCGCGAGCGGTTGATGCTCGAGCACGGTGCGGGCGGCCCAGCGGATATTGCGGTCTGGGCTGTTCAGGTGAGGCCAGGCCAGATTGATGGACTTAGGGTCTTGTACGCCGTGGAAGGCTTCGAGCTGATGGCGGAGTTTGGCCTCGGGGTTGACGCGCTTGAGCACGTCGACTTGGGCGGTGCTCTCCTTGCCGACGTAGCTGACGCGGTAGAGGCCGGACTGCACCTTACGGCCGCCGATGGCGAAATACATCGCCCCATCCTTCGGATGGATGAAGGCATCGGTCACGGGCAAGGGCCCGCCGGTCACGAATTCTTCCTTCGTGGCGGTGTAGCTGGCGCCCTTCGGGGTGAGGTGGATGGCGTAGATTTTCCCCCAGCTCCAGTCGAGGGCGTAGAGGGCCTCTTGGTATTTATGGGGGAACTTGGCGCCGTAGCCGAAGGTCACGCCCGTCGGCGAGCCCGGGCCGATGTTGAGCGTGGCCGGCAGGTTATCGGGGTAGAATTCAGGGTACTTGCCCGCGCCGTTGCGCCAGCCGTATTCGCCGCCGCTGACCACGTGGTTGATGCGGGTCGGGCGATACCATGGCGTGTTGAAGTCATACTCCATGTCGGCGTCGTAAGTGAAGAGCTCGCCGTCGTGGTTGACGGCTCCGCCGTAGATGTTGCGGAAGCCGGAAGCGAAGACTTTGAATTCTTTTCCGTCCGGGGTGAAGCGGTAGATGATGCCGCCAGGCGCGAGCACGTGACGGTTGTGGCCACGGCCATCGGGCATGCGGGGCAGGAGATGGTCATCGCCCCAAACCGTCGGAACCGGTGAGTTGGCCGCGGTTTCCGGCTTCACGGCGTTGTTTCCCGTGATGAGGTAGAGAGCCTTGCCATCGGGGGTCGGGACAATGGCGTGGACGCCGTGGTCGCCGCTGGCTTGGATTTCGCGGAGGAGTTCCACCTTGTCGAGGCTGTCATCGCTATTGGTGTCGCTGAGGCGGTAGACACCACTGGGGATCTTCTTTTCGTAGTCGTTCACGCCCACGTAGAGCGCGCCGAAGGCGAAGACCATGCCGTTGATGCCGCGAATGCTGACGGCTAGTTTCTGTACGTCAGTGGCATTGAGAGGTTGGCCGGCCGCGGGGGCAGGGAAGCGGTAGAGTGCACCGTATTGGTCACTCGCGTAGATTCGACCCTTGCTGTCGGTGCAGAGTGCGACCCAGGAGCCTTGCTCCGAGTTCGGCACCGAATAGAGTAACTCTACTCGGAAGCCGGCGGGGACTTTGATGCGGTCAACGGGGGTGGCTTTATTCTCGCCGATGGCCGCACCGGTCGCGCCGGCTTTCTTGGCAGCGGGTTTGGCGGGGGCCTTTTTGGCTGGGGCGGGTGGATCAGCGGCGAAGACGGGCAGGGCCGCGGCCAGCAGCAGGGCTAGGCAGGACAGGGGGAGTCGCATGGGGATGCGTTAACATCAGGAATAATCCCCAGTCCGTCAACCGGACTTAGGCTTCTTTACCTCGATAATTTGCCCAGCGCTGGGCTGGTGACCTACTAGGTCCGACGAAAGGCTTGGAACGAGCGTACTAAGACCCAAAGGAGTCCCATGCTAAGGACGAAGGCCATTGCATAGGCCAGCCGCCAGTAGCCTGACGTGCCCGGCTCTCCAGCGGCCATGAAACCGTAGGCGCTAACCGCCGCTGCTCCCAGCAAGGCGGCTGCTCGGAAGATATAAAGTATCCAGAGAAAGATACGCACAGAAGGGGTCTGTAGCGAAGGTATTCTTAGGTCAAGGGGCTACCCCGTCAGTCCGGCTTAGCCGCCTGGTCGCTTATTCGGTGAGCGTCAGAACCAAGGCGCTGGCGGGGGGCAGTGAAACCACCGCTCGACCGTTGTGGACCGCCACGGCTTTTTCTAGGCGCAGGCTCGGCTTCCAGCTACCATTGGGCGACACCAGCGTGTCCGCGTAAGTCACGCCGTCCTTGGCGGTTACCTGCGGAGCGCTCAAGCGACGAACGCTGCCAGCGCGAAAGCGTGCCCCGACCTGGACGGTGGCCACGACTTCTTGGGTGAGGTCCTTGTTCACCAGCACGACGCGTACCTTGCCGCTGTCATCCAGCGTCGCGTGGGCGACGAGGTTCGCCGTGGATTGCACCTTGGTTGGCAGGAGCCGTCCTTGGCCGGCGTCATGAAACAGCAGCATCGCATAATAGAGCGGATGCACCGTGTAACGGGTTTCGCCTTTGACGGTGGAGATCGGCGAGTAGCTGCCAGGCTTGAGGTTACAGTGGAAGTTGACCCCGTCGGCGCCGTGGGCGGCCACGGAGAAGAGGAAGTCTGTGGCCCAGAGGGCGGAGACAAAGGTATCGCTGACGCCGGTGCGGCCGCCGTTGGAGACGGAATTGAATTCGGCGAGCCGATAGCGCATACCGGCGGCCTTCGCGGCGGCGAGGTGTTCGTCGACCATGGTGACGTCCTTCGCCATGGTGGCGGGGAGCAGGAGATTTTCGATGCTGGGGAAATTGGCTGACTTGGGATTGGTGGAGCCACCAGAGAGTGCATACAGATGGGACGTGCCGATTTGAAGCTGACCTTTGAGTCCAGCGACGGCGTCTTCGAACCAATGGTCGGGGCGACGAGCGGTGGCCGGACCGGCGAGGATGATGCCAGGATTGCGGGCGCGGATGACCTTGATGGCCGCGGCGGCCTCGGGGAGATAAGTCGGGCAGTCGTACCCTTTCTTTCGGAGGTCGTGGTTGGTATAAAGATTAGGTTCGTTGCCCAGTTCGATGGCCAAGATCGAGGTACCGCCGATCTTAAGCGCATAGGCGGCTTCGTCGGCGGACGAGTCGGGCTGGTTGCCGGCGAGGTTGATGCCGTGGAGGCATTTCCAATCCGTGGCTTTCAGGAAGCCGTAAAAGTTGTCCAACGTGGTGCGGCCAATCACCGCCAGTCCGGTTGCCTTATCCAAGCTCGCCGAAGCGTCCGCCTGCCAGCGCGTGAGTTCGACTTTGTTGCCGCCGAGGCGCAAGGTGCCCGCACCAAGATTGCGGTGGAGATTGACGAATACGGTGTTCTCCGCCTTGAAGTGCGGTTCGACCAGCGCGTTCTTCTCATAGCTGATACCCAAGAAGTCCGCGGGAATCGCCAGACCGGGCTTGGTGGCGTCGATATCGATCTGTGCCGGGATGCTCTCGCCGGCGGCCAAGGTGAAGCCGCAGAGCAAGGCGAGCGAACGGAAGAGGGCGGACATGGAGACGATTAGGCTAGGGCAGATGCTGCTGGGAGGAAGGCATAAGAAAGGCGGGCCTTGCGGACCGCCTTTCGTGCAGAGGTGGGCGGGCTTATTTGCCCATCTTAACGAACTCTTCCTTCGTCAGGAAGCTGTCCTTGTCCTTGTCGAACTTAAGGTAGTTCTCGGCGGCTTGGGCTGGGTCCTTCTGCTTGTCCATGAATTCCTCCTTGGAAAGCTTTCCGTCTTTGTTCACGTCGCGTCGGTCGAACATTGGGCCCCGGTCGTTGGGATCTGCGGCCTTGGGGGCTGCCGGTTCTGCGGCCTTTGCTTTCTTATTTTTGCTGGTCTTGTCTGCGGTGTTCTCCGCGGTCGCGGGTGCGATGGGCGGGGGCAGATGCTTGCTTAGACGAGCGATGACTTCGGCGTGCTCAGCCTTGGTTGCCACATTCACGGTCTCGTGCGGGTCGTTGACTTCGTCGTAGAGCTCGGTCGCGTGGATGGTGTTGGCGGCCCGGTCGCGCCAGAGGGTTAGGCGCCAGCGATCGTCGCGGATGCTGTAGCCCATGAGGCTCTTGCCGGCGTCGCTGCGCGGGTACTGGCTAATCGCCACCGGACGGACCTTGGCCTCGGCGTCGTTGAGGATGGGACGGAGGCTGACGCCCTCGATGTCCTTGGGCTTGGGCAGGCCGCACACGTCGGCGAGGGTGGGGTAGATGTCGATGAACTCAGCGAGCGAGGCACTCTTCCGGCCGGCGGCCTTCTGTCCGGGCATGCTGATCAGGAGCGGTGCTCGGGCAGAGACTTCGAAGTTAGTGTGCTTGTGCCAGAGGCCGTGTTCGCCGAGCTGCCAGCCATGGTCTCCCCACAGGACGATGACGGTGTTCTCGGCGAGGCCTTCTTTCTCGAGCGCATCGAGGATGAGCCCAACCTGGGCGTCCATGTAGCTGATGGCGGCGTAGTAGCCGTGGCGAAGACGCCGGGCGGTGGCGTCATCAATCGCCCCGTCGTTCGCGATGTCGGCGTAGCTCTTAAGCTCGCTGTTATTGTGGCCGACGAACTCCGGGGTGCCGGCGGGCAGCTTCTGGAAGGCCGGGACGTAGATGTCCTTGGGGTTGTAGAGGTCCCAGTACTTCTTGGGCGATACGAACGGCAGGTGCGGCTTGGCCATGCCGACGGCGAGGAAGAAGGGCTGCCCCTTCTCTTTGAGTTTGGCGAGGGTGGCGACCGCTAGCCGGGCCGTCTTGCCGTCCGTGTAGGTGTCGTCCGGGACGTCGGCCGATTCGACCGCCGGCCCGCGTGCGCGGCCCTTCTTGTCGATGTTCGCCGGATCGGAAACCATCTTGAGGGCGGCCTCGGAAGCGTACGCCGGCGCCTTGGGGGTTTCCCACGGTACGGACCAGCTGGGGGCGTCGTCGAAGCCGCCATGGAAGATCTTGCCCATGCCTTGGCTGTGGTAGCCGTGATTTTTAAAATAGCCGGCGACGGTGACGGCCTCGGGCAGCGCCTTACGGAAGTGCGTCTCGAGATCCCAGACGCGCGTGGCGTCGGGACGACGTCCGGTCATGAGCGAAGTGCGTGAGGGGCTGCACACGGCCTGCTGGCAATAGGCGCGATCGAACGTGGTGCCACGGGCGGCGATGCGATCGAGGTTCGGGGTCTTGATCAGGTTGCTTCCCGATGCGTTGACCTCGGGACGCAGGTCATCGACGGCGATGAACAAGACGTTAGGCTTTTTAGCGTCGGCGGCCGAGAGGACGGCGCAACTTAAGAGGCCGGCGAGCAGGAGGGCGGATTTAATCATTGGAGAAGACTCTAGACTTTGTGAACACCAGTCCTTGGCAACCTTCTCTGTCTTAATCTTTCTTAAGGTTCCTAACTGCCCCCTGTTGGTGCAATTTAAGCTTATTTGAAGGCCTCTACCGCCGTCTTTTGGAACTCTCGGCGAATCTCGGAGCCATCGGAGTTCGCGAGGTCGGTCCGCTGGATGAGCAGGACGTAGGCTTGGCGACGGACGGGGTCGATCCAGGCTTGGGTGCCATAGGCGCCGCCGTGACCAAAACTACCGGGGGAAAGGCTCTCGGTGACGCCGATAGGGGTGCCGACGACGTGGAAGCCAAGGCCCATGCGCATGCCTTCAGCGAAGCTGACCTTGGGCATCTCGCCGAGCTGGTTCGTCGTCATTAGTTTGAGCGTCTCGGGACGGAGGAAGCGGTGACCGTCGAGTTCGCCGCCGCGCAGGATCATCTGGCAGAGCTGCGCCAAGTCGTTGGCCGTGGAGAAGAGCCCGCCGGCCGGAATCGCCGTGCGTGCGCGGTTTTGTAGTGGGTTGCTGAAGCGGCTGTTGCCCGCGGCGATGAGTTTGCCGGTGGCCTTGTCCTTGCGATACGGCGTCGCTAGGCTCGCCTGCAGGGTGTCGTCTGGCCAGAAGCTGGTACTATTCATATCTAGCAGATCGAAAAAACGTTTCTGCACAAAGTCTGCATAGGGTTGGCCGCTGACGACTTCGATGATTCGTCCGAGCGTATTGATGCCCGTGTTGCTGTAGGCCCACTTAGCGCCGGGTGCGGAGACCAGTGCGGTGCGGCCGGAGTGGTCGACCATGGCGGCGAGGGGTACGGTGTCGACCGGCTGGTTCGCCGCGGTGAGCGACGCCGCGGACAGGCCGCTGGTGTGCGTGAGGAGGTCGCGGATAGTGACCGGCCGCGGGGTCGGGACGGGCCCCGTGAGCGTGGCGAGCTTTTGTGCTTTGAACGATGGCAGGTATTTTTCGACGGGATCGTCTAGGCCGAGCTTGCCTTCTTCGACGAGCATGAGGACGCCCATCGCGGTGATGGGCTTCGTCATCGAAGCAATCCAGAAGAGCGAGTCCTTGCGCATGGGCCGGCCGCTGGCGATATCCGCCAAGCCGAAGGCTTCCAGCGCGATGATACGGTCGGGACCCACAACCATAGTCACGGCTCCGGCGAACTCGGGCTTTTCCTGTAACTCCTGGAGGGCAAAGCTGAAGACGGCATTATTATCTTCCAGGCTGACGGGCTCCACTGCGCTGTGCGGTGTGCAACCACCGGCGAGCAGGGCCAGGGTGAAGCAGGTCAGGGGCAGCAGGGCAGGGCGGCGCATAGGCGTAAGGTGGCCTAACGCTGGCCGAGTTCAAGCGTCCTGTCGGCGGGCCTCGCCCATCCTTTACATTTGGGCGAACCGACCTTTAGTCCTAACGTTCACATGCAACCTTCCCGGCTAAACTTTAAGTTAGAGGCGGTCGCCAGCGGCTCCCGGGCCCGCGCGGCGACTTTCCGGACATTGCATAACGAGGTGAAGACGCCGCTGTTCATGCCCGTGGGCACGCAGGCGACGGTCAAGGCTCAGACATTTGATACGCTCCTAGAATCGGGGTCGCAAATTCTGCTCGCGAATACCTACCACCTGTTACTCCGTCCAGGTCCCGAGGTCTTCCGCCACTTCGGAGATATCCACCGTTTCACCGGCTGGGAGAAATCGTTCCTGACGGACTCCGGTGGCTTCCAGATTTTCTCGCTCCCACATTCGCGTTCCATCGAGGAAGAGGGCGCCGAATTCCGCAGTTACGTCGACGGTAAGAAGATCCTGCTCAGCCCTGAGGTCAGCATCGGCACGCAGATGGCCATTGGGAGCGACATCATGATGGTGCTCGACCAGTGCATTCCGTCGACAGCCGACGAAGCCACGGCCCGTCGCGCACTCGAGATCACCCAACGCTGGGCGGTCCGTAGCCTCAAGGCCCGTGGCGAGTCCCCGCAGTCGATGTTCGCGATCGTGCAGGGCGCTCTTTATCCACACTTGCGCAAGCAGAGCGCCGATGGGCTCACGCAATTGCCCTTCGATGGTTTCGCCATCGGCGGGCTCGCGGTCGGCGAAGAGAAGCACCAGCGCGAGGATACCTGTGAGGTCGCCGCGGCCATGTTGCCGGCCGACCGCCCGCGTTACCTTATGGGCGTGGGCACGCCGCTCGACCTACTCGAAGCCGTCCACCGTGGGGTCGATATGTTCGACTGCATCATCCCCAACAAAGTCGCACAGTTCGGTACGGCGTTTACCTCGCGCGGGTTGCTGCAGTTGCGTCGTTCGGTCTATAAGTTCTCCGACGAGAAACTTGACCCGACCTGCCTCTGTCCGGTCTGCCGCAAGTATTCCCGCGGCTACCTCCATCACCTCACCAAGACGCAGGAGCCCTTAGGCTGGACCTTGCTGGGGCAGCATAACATCGCTTTCTACCACCAGTTGATGCGCGAGATTCGCCAAAGCATCCTCGAGGATCGTTTTCTCGCGCTGTATAACGAGAAGCGCCAGTTTCTGCAGGTCGAGGACATGGACCACCCCGCGGTGCCGCCGAAGGTCGGTAAGGAGCGCCGTCCGCGCACACTCGGTAATTACACGGTCAATATCGCGGAGGCGGGCTTCGCGAGTATTCGCCAAGTCTCTTCCGGTGAAATCATGCATTCACACACGCCCCCGATGGAGGAGGCGAAGTCGCTCTACGTTGACCAGTCGGCCTTGGCGGAACGACTACAACTGCCTGCGGGGAAGTCGCCCGAGGAAGTCCCTGAACTCGTCATCTGGGACGTCGGTCTCGGTGCCGCTGCCAACGCCATGGCTGCGGTGCAGTGTTACGAAGCCGCCGCGGCGCAAGGTCCGGTTCGTCGTCTCAAACTGATTAGCTTTGAGAACGACCTCGATTCCCTCCGCTTAGCGCTCACGCATAAGTCATACTTTCCGTATCTCCGACACTCTGGCCCTGACGCCGTGCTGGCGCGCGGGCAGTGGACGTCTCGCCAGTTTCCGGGCCTGTCCTGGGAACTCTTGGAAGGGGACTTCTGGGAGCGTGCGCCGCAGGCCTCGGCTAAGCCGGACCTCATTTTTTACGACTTTTTCTCGCACAAGACGGACACCGCCTGTTGGAAGTTAGCGTCCTTCGCGCGCCTGTTTGAGCTCGTGCGCTCCGAACGTTCCGCCGAGCTTTTCACCTATTCGGCGTCGACCGCCGTGCGCGCGGGGCTGCTGCACGCCGGCTTCTTCGTCGGTGCCGGCGTCGGCACGGGCGTGAAGAAGGATACCACCGTCGCCCTCACTTCGGGGTGGTCCGGTGCGCCCCGTCACGCCTTGCTCGGCGTCGAATGGTTGGGTAAGTGGGACCGCTCCCAAGCGAAGTTTCCTGAAGGGCTGACGGAACTCGAACGCGCCGCGTTCGAGGCCCTCATCCGCCGCCACCCGCAGTTCACGGCTTGAGCGGGTTTACTTCTCGATCACGCACCGATCGATCTCTTCGCCCTTCTCGTTAATCGTCCGCATCTCAAACTTTTTCGCGGTGAGGTCGACGACCGTGAAGGAGTGGAGGGTCTCGTAGTACTTGGCGTTGAACGGCACGAAGTTGTCCTTCCCACCGTTGGGCAGCTTGGCGAGGTTCTTGTCGACCGTGCCCGTGTAGAGCTTCGCCCCGCCGCCGCCTTGCACGACGTAGATGACGCCCTTCGGGTGCGTGTTCTTTTCGCCATCAAACGTTTCATCGAGTGTGAAGGCACCGTTCACGTAACTCGGCGGGGTCTTCGGGGCGAGGGTCGGTACGTTTGCCTTAGGGTCGTCGGGTACCGGCTTGGCGGCCACGGCAGCGGCTACGCCCGTCGCTGGGAGGAAGCGGAAGGGTTTGCTACGTTGAAAATTATGGACATGGCCGGCAAAGACGACGTCGACCCCATTCGCCTCGAAGATGGGGGCGAACTTACGTTGGCGTTGGTCGCCGTAGTGAGCCACCGTGACCTGAAAGGGCGGCACATGCAGGGCGACGAACTTCCACGGCTGCTTGGTGGCCTTCAGGTCCTGGTCGAGCCAAGCCATAACCGCAGGGTCATCCGACTTGCCGCCACCGCTGTTGTCCAGCACGACGATGTGGGCCGCACCATAGTCGAACGAGTAGAAGCCGAGGGCAGGGTAGTTCTTGCCGGCGAGGGCCCGGAACTTGGTCGCGGCTTCACTCTTGGGGAGAGCTGTATTCCAAACGCCTTCCGGCAGGCCGTTCTGCGGGGCGTTGAAGAAGTAGTAGGCGGCGTAGGCGTCGTTGAAGCTCGTCAGCTTGGCGACCAAGGCGTCGTGATTTCCGAGCACGGCGTAGAACGGGATGGTGGCCATCATGGGCGCACCGTTCTTTTCGCTGGGCTCAGTGGGGTTGGTGTAGGTACTCCAGAAATACTTCATGTAGTGGTAAGCACGACCAGAGGGGTAGATGATATCGCCCAGCAGTACGGTGTAGTGCGGCTTCTGTAGGCTCATCTGGTAGGCCATAACGTTTTGGCTAGCTTTACCGTCGGCGAGGTCGCCAATCATGATGAAGCGCGTCGGCTTGCTACCGCTCACGCGGGTGTGGGTGGTCTGTTCGCGCACCACCTTGCCGTCCAATTTCACGACGTAAGTGAACGAGCTATCGAGGGGTAGGCCAGGGAGGGCGGCGGTATAACGGATATAGTGCTGATCCTTCTCCTGCGTGACCGGGGTCTTGGCTGCGGGAGCGGTGAAGTCCATCGCCGCTGACTCGACCTTCGCAGGGATGAGTTTGAAACCTTTGGGGGCGTACTCGACCGTGAAGCGACCAGGTGTCTGGTCCGTCACCCAGATGACGCGCATCTCATCCGTGGCTTCAAGCGTTCCTTGCGGTCCCGGCTGCAGGTACGGCTGCGCTAAGATCGTCTGGGCCGAGGCGGTAGCGGTGAGGCACAGCAGGGAGAGCAGGGACTTCATGGGGTTCCTCGGTTTAAGCCTGTTTCCCTGAACCATCAACCTGTTATATAATGTTTGGGCCGGAGGCTTAAACAAAAAGCCCCGGCTGACTCGCGTCATCGGGGCTTTTTTTACGGTGGTGAAAGGTTACTTCGTGCCGAAGAGGCCCGCGAGGAAGGTCTTCATTTCAGTCCAAGAAGCCTTGTCCGCGGCTTCATTGTAGGCCGCGCCTTTGGAGTTATCGTTGCCAGCTTCCTTGTGCGTGAAGCTGTGGACGGCGCCCGGGTACTTGATGAGCTGGTAGGTGACCTTGGCTTCTTTGAGTTCCTTTTCAAAGGCGACGACATCCTTGGCGGCAACGTAGGGGTCGTCGGCACCATGCAGTGCTAGGACTTTGCCTTTGATATTCTTGCCATCGGCTGGGGTCGGGGAATCGAGGCCGCCATGGAAGCTGACGACGCCCTTGAGGTCGGCACCGCTGCGGGCGAGTTCGAGGACGGATGTGCCGCCGAAGCAATAGCCGGTCGCGGCGAGTTTGGTCCCGTCGGTGCGGCTGTCCTGCTTGAGGACGTCGAGCGCCGCGGTCAGGCGGGCGCGGAGGAGTCCGCGGTCCTTCTTGTATTTACCAGCTTCCTGTCCGGACGCCGGTGGTTGTGGGCGCACGCCCTTACCATAGACATCTGCGACGAGCACATTGTAGCCGAGTTCAGCCAACTTGCGGGCAGCTTCCTTTTCGTGTCCGCTGATACCCGTCCATTGGTGGACGAGGATCGCCGGGCGCTTGCCGGTGAGCGCGTCGTCGTAGGCTTGCCAGCCTTCGCAGACGACGTCCCCGGACTTATATTCCACGGTTTTCTCGACGATGGCCGCGCCGAGCGGACTGAGGAGGGCGACAGTGGTGAGGGCAGTGCAGCAGAGACGGGACAGCATGGTAGCGCTTAATTTGAAAGAATGGTGGGGTGTGGCAAGGGTGTGTAACGATTATTTAACCTGCGGCAGGGTCGACTTTCGCGGCTTTTTCATTATTAATAGTGGAGATGAAACTGCAGACCCGCCGTTCCGCCGAGCGCGGCCACGCCGACCATGGCTGGCTCCAGACCTGGCATTCGTTCAGCTTCGGGGAGTATCACGATCCGAAGCACATGGGTTTCCGTTCCTTGCGCGTCATCAACCAAGACATCATCGCGGCCGGCGAAGGCTTTCCTCCGCATGGCCACCGCGACATGGAAATCTTCAGCTACGTGCTGGAGGGCACCATCGAGCACCGCGACAGCATGGGTAATCATGCACAGGTACAGCCCAGCCAGATTCAGGTTATGAGTGCGGGGACGGGCGTGAAGCACAGCGAATTCAACCCTTCCGCCACCGAGCGCCTGCAGATCCTGCAGGTTTGGATTCAACCGGACCGGGCCGGCCTGAAGCCGCGCTATGCCGAATGGACGCCGACGCCGGCCCAACTGGACGCACCTAAGGTCCTCATTATCTCAAACGACGGCCGCGAGGGCTCGGCGCATATTAGCCAAGATGCCGATGTCTACCGCGTGAAGTCCGCCAAGGCTTTGACCGTGGCGCACGACTTGGCGAAGGGCAGGGGGCTTTGGTTTCAGCTGATTACGGGCGAAGTCACGGTCGGTGGCGTGACGCTAAAGCCTGGCGATGCGGTGAGTTCCGATGAGGCTGGCCGCTTCGAATTCGTTTCCGCCGGACCGGTGGAAGCGCTCCTGTTCGACCTTGCGTAAGCCGCCCGGAAAACGAGTATCGGGGTATGTCCGCACCGCATATCCCGCAGAAGGCCCCGATTCCCGTCCTCGTAGAGGCCGGCAAGACCTACTACTGGTGTTCCTGCGGCCATTCGAAGACCCAGCCATTCTGCGATGGTGCCCACAAGGGGTCGGCCTTCGCCCCGGTTCCTTATCAGGCTGAAGCCAACGGCACGGTCTATTTCTGCGCCTGCAAGCACTCCAAGAAGGGTGCCCTCTGCGACGGCTCGCACAAGGCCCTCTAAGTTTTTCCAACCATACACGCCACCTACCCATGAAACTCGCCGCTAACATCGTCGCCGCCCTCCTCGGCGCGATCTTCATCGTCTTCGGACTCAACTTCTTCTTCCAGTTTATCGCCATCCCGCAACCGCCCGAAGGCTCCGCAGCTGCGGCCTTCATCGGCGCCATGTATAGCACGGGCTACCTTAAACTCATTAAGGTCCTTGAAATCGTCGGTGGCCTGCTTCTCGTCCTGCCGCGCCTCCGTTGCCTTGGCCTTATCATCATTGGCGCCATCGTCTTCAATATCGCCTGTGTCCATCAGTTCATGTTCGGCGGCATCAAGGACCCAGTGGTGATCTTCTCGATCTTGGCCTGCTTGTTCCTGGCCTATGACGCTTGGAAGAAGTGCCGTGGCTGCGGTTGCTGCGCTGCTTGCACGTGCGGTTGCCAGTCTGACAGCTCCGCTGGCTCCTGCTGCTCCACCGAGTCCAACTCGGGTTGCTGCGGCGAGAAGAAGTAAGCCGGCCACCAGGACGACCTTTCAGCCCCGGAGACCCCGGGGCTTTTTGTTGTCCGGATAGCTGGGGAGCGAGGCTGGGCTTGCTCGTGGTCAGAACCCGTCCAATAAAGAGGGTATCCCCATGAAGGCCCTGCTGCTGACGGAATATAAACAGATGTCCTATACGACGGTCGCCGACCCGGTCTGTGGCCCGTCCGACGTCCTGATCCAGGTCAAGGCCTGCGGCATCTGCGGTTCCGATATCCACGGCTACGATGGTTCCACGGGCCGGCGGATTCCGCCCCTAGTCATGGGCCACGAAGCGGCGGGCGTCATCACCGGCGTTGGCGCCGAAGTGAAGCACCTCGCGCCTGGCCAGCGCGTGACCTTTGACTCCACGGTCTTCTGCGGCGAGTGCGTCCACTGCAAACGTGGCGACGTGAACCTCTGCGATAACCGCCAGGTCCTCGGCGTCTCCTGCGGCGACTACCGCCGTCACGGGGCCTTCGCCGAATTCGTCACCGTCCCAGCCCGCATCGTCCACGTCTTGCCCGACACCTTGGGCTTCAACGAAGCTGCCATGATCGAGGCCGTCTCGGTCGGCGTACACGCGGTGCGTCTCACCCCTTGCGCCCCCGGCGATACGGCCGTGATTGTCGGCACGGGCATGATTGGCCTGTTGACGCTCCAAGCCGCCAAGATTGCCGGCTTCGCTCAGGTCATTGCCGTCGACACCGAAGATGCCCGGCTAGACGTCGCCACCGAACTCGGCGCCACGCACCGTTTCAATGCCAAGACTGGCGGCGACCTGACGGAGTTTGTGAAGTCCCTGACGAAGGGGCAGGGTGCCGATGCGGCTTTCGAGTGTGTGGGCCTCAATGCTACGGTGCTTTCCGCTATCCATGCGGTCCGCAAGGGCGGCACGGTGACACTGGTCGGTAACCTTACGCCCAAGACCGAACTACCGTTGCAAGTTGTCGTCACCCGCCAGCTCCGCCTGCAGGGTTCTTGTGCTTCGGCCGGTGAGATTCCGCGCTGTATCGAGCTCCTTGCGACCAAGCAGATAAAGGTTGATAAGATCATCTCCGCGGTCGTGCCCCTCGAACAGGGTGCTGATTGGTTCGCTAAGCTCTACGCCGGCGCCCCCGGCGTCATGAAGGTCATTCTCGCCCCGCAGAACTAATGTCCTCCCCGTTCTTCAACCTCGCCGGCAAGGTCGCCTTCATCACGGGCACCAGCCGCGGCCTCGGCCAACATTTCGCCCGCGCCCTCGCGCAGGCCGGCGCCGATATCGCCATGTCCAGCCGCGATGCGTCCAAGCTCGACGCCTTTCGCAAGGAGATCGAAGCCCTCGGGCGGCGCACCTGTGCGGTCGCCCTCGATGTCCGTGAAGGTGCTAGTATCAAGGCGGCGGTCGCCGAGGTGGAGCGCCAGATGGGCCGCATCGACATCCTCGTGAACAACGCCGGCTGCAATATCCGCAAGCCAGCGCTGGAAGTGACCTGGGAAGATTGGAATACCATCCTCGACACGAACCTCCGTGGGACGTTCTTCACGGCGCAGGCCGTCGCTCCAGGCATGATTGCCCGCGGTTATGGTCGCATCATTAATATCGGCTCGGTGACGTGCGTGGCGGGCTATGCCGGCCTCGCCCCGTATGGCGCGAGCCGCGGTGGCGTGAAGCAGTTAACGATGAGCTTAGCCGACGATTGGGGCCGCCATGGCGTTACCGTGAATTGCCTCGCCCCCGGTTGGTTCAAGACCGCCCAGAATGCGGTGCTCTATGAGCAGAAGGAATGGGTCGAGTACTTGTGTGACCGCATCCCGCTGAAGCGTCCCGGCGCGGCGGATGACCTCGCCGGCCCCGTGGTCTTCCTCGCCTCCGAGGAAAGTCGCTATGTGACTGGTCAGACCCTCCTCGTCGATGGCGGCATCAGCACCGGTGCCACCCGCGCCACGGTTGCCCCGCCCAAGGCCTAAGCCCTTTTCGCTATGCTCTACGCGCTCCTCGCTATCGCTGTTCTGGTCGGCCTCGTCACGTGGCTAAAACTCAACCCCTTCATCGCCCTCTTGTTGAGCTCGCTCGCGCTCGGTGCGATGGTCGTCGGCACTTCGGGTACGCTCAGCATGACCGAGGTCCTCAAGGCCTTTCAGACCGGCTTCGGTAACACCTTAGCGGGCACTGGCACCATCATCGTCCTGGGCGTCGTCTTCGGTAAGCTCCTCGCCGAATCGGGCGGCGCTGGCGTCCTCGCGAAGCGTTTCATTCAGGTGCTGGGACCTGACCGTATCGGCCTCTGCATTATTCTGCTAGCGCTCTGCGTCGGCATGACGACTTGGTTCGCGGTCGGCCTCCTGCTCATTCTGCCGATTGTGATTACCTTAGCCAAAGAGACCGGTAAGCCGTTTCTCCTGCTGGTGCTCCCGATGCTTTCATTCCTCTCGGTCATGCACGGGCTTATGCCACCGCATCCCGGTCCGGTCATCGCCATCGAGGCCCTGAAAGCCGACATGGGCAAGGTCATCCTCTGGGCGCTTGTGCTCGGCATTCCCGTCGCGGCCATCGCTGGCCCGTTCTTCGCCAAGCTCGCCGTCAAACGTGTCGAGGTCGCCACGCCGGAGTTCACGCCATCGGTGTCCGTCGGCCAGACCTTGCCGACGTTTGGGCTCACGATCTTCACCGTGCTGCTACCGGTCATCCTGCTCCTGACCGGCACGCTGGTCGAGCTACTGCAGGCGAAGGAGGCGCTCTGGGGTAAGGTGGGGATCTTCGTCGGCCACCCCGTGATCGCCCTGCTTTTGTCGGTGCTCTTCGCGATGTGGGCCTTTGGTAAACGTTGCGGCCGCTCCGCTGGTGAGTTGCTAAAGTTCTCCGAACAAAGCGTGGCGGGTATCGGCATGACCTTAATCCTGGTCGGTGCGGGTGGCGGCTTTGCGTTAGTGATGCGTACAGCTGGCGTGGACAAGCAGCTCGCCGAATTGGCGGCCTCGGCTGGTTTGCCCTTGTTGGTCTACGGTTGGCTTGTCTCGGCCTTTATCCGCGTCGCTACGGGATCTGCGACCGTGGCGATCACCGTAGCTGCGGGCTTCATCGCCCCCGTCCTGGCGGCCAACCCCGGCACGAGCCCCGAGCTCATGGTCATTTCGATTGGTTGCGGTTCGCTCTTCTTGTCGCACCTCAACGACAGCGGTTTCTGGATGGTCAAGGAATGCCTGGGCCTGACAGTAGGCCAGACCCTGCGCACTTGGACGATCACCGAGACGCTTATCGGGTTCTCGGGTTTGGCGATGGCCTTGCTGGCGGAACAGTTCCTGAAGTTACTCGCCTGATTTCGCCCATGGTCTTACGACTCCTCTGCCTTTGCTTGGCCTGCGGTCTCTCTGCCGCCGAGGCCACCGCCACCCGCATCATGGCGGTCGGTGATTCAATTACCCAAGGCGGCAAGACCTTCGCGGCCTACCGGATTCCGTTGGCGGCGAAGCTCCAGGCTGCCGGGGTGCGTTTTGTCTTTGTCGGATCGCAGAAGACGGACACCCCGCAAGGCCCGCTTTGGCATGAAGGCTACGGCGGAAAGAATGCCGAATACCTCGCCACGATTCTCGAGGCCAGGCTCAAGGCGAACCCAGCGAACGTCCTGATGCTGCAGGCGGGCCACAATCATTTCATTGAGGAGAAGCCGGTGGCTGGCATCGTGGCTGCGCACCGCGAGATGATTACCACGGCCCGGCGGCTCAATCCTAAGACTACCGTCTTTGTGGCTCAGGTCATTCCTAGCGGCAAGTTGCCGAAGTATAGCTACATCCCTGAGCTCAACCTCGCGCTTGCTGGGCTGGTCAAGGAACTGCACCGTCCGGAACAGCCCGTCTATCTCGTGGACCTCGCGACTGGTTTTGATCCGGCGAAGGATACCATTGCCGACCTCGTGCATCCCAATGCGCAGGGCGCCGAAAAAATCGCGCAGCGCTGGAGAGAGGCTTTGATTAAAGTCCTGAAGTAAGCGGACTTACTTGAGGGCCTGCAGCGCCTTTGACTTCCAGGTTTCGCCCTTTGGCCCGACGAGCATGACGGCGAGGCCTTCGCGCTCGGCGAGGGCTTGGGCGTCTTTCCAGCCAACGGCCATGAGCGCAGTCGACCAGCCGTCCGCCTGGAAGCAGCTGGGGTGGTAGACGCAACAGAGCTCGATGGTCGGTTCGACGGGTTGGCCAGTCTTGGGCGAGAGGATGTGTGAGATGGATTTACCCGCAGCCGCGCGCTTGGCGCGGTAAAGACCGGAGGGGCTCAGGGCCATGTCTTTGAGCACGGGTTTGTCGATCATCACGCGTGGATTGAAGGGGTCTTCAATCCCGACCTGCCAGCTACCCGCCGCCAAGAGTTCACCCCCGACTTCGATGAGAAAGTCCTTTTGCCCGGCTTGGCGTAATACTTGGGACACGCGATCAGCGGCGTAGCCTTGCAACACCGACCCTAGGTCTAACTGCATGCGCGGGTGGCTCTTGCGCAGGGTGTGACCCGCGATATCTAGCGTCAGTTTATCCGAACCGACAAAAGTTAAGGTCTCACGCAGCTTTTCGGCGGTAGGCACGGGTAAGTGGCTGCCAGCTGGTCCGTAGCCCCAAAGGCTGGTCAGAGGTGCAACGGTGATATCGTAGCGGCGATCCGTCGCTGCCCAAAGTTTCTGGGTGAAGGCGAGTATCTCCGTCAGCTCGGCGTCGATGTCCATCGGCTGCGTGGACTCGAGTTCGTTGAAGCGGATGGCCTGCGAGCCCTTGCGCCAGTGCGAGAGCGAGAACTCCACGCGATTAATCTCCGCCTCGATATCTTTGTGTAGGGTCGTTCGGTCAGCGATGGCTCCGCGCACCTTGACCGTCCACGTCGTCCCGAAAGCTCCACCATGCATCTCGGCGACCGGGGCCGTCGACTCGCTCTGCGCCGTAACAAGGTTAAGGTTCTCGCGGGGCCGACCGAGCGTGAGGAGGGCACCGATGAGTAGGAGCAGTACGGCGAAGGTGTCGCGTTTCGCCCAAGTCTCGTGCTGGCTCTGCGTACGGGTGAAGTTAAGTAGCGCGCCGGTCGGGCAGCCGTATTTGCAGAAGCCTTGGGGGATGAAGACGGCGACGACGAGTCCGAGGCCGGCGAGGATGAGCGAGCTGAGCGCGACGCCGCTGAGCACCCAAGCATCAAAGGGCTCTATCTGCCCGAGACTCCAACGCGGCCAGACCAAGGCCGCGAGGAAAGCGCCCCCAAGTAGGATGAACGGGATGACGCGTAGCCACTGGTGAGTCCTCGCCGAGAGGCGGATATGTAGTTTCGGGAATCGCCCGAGGAGTTCTTGGGCGGCGCCATGCGGGCAGATTTGGTGGCAATAGGCTTGGCGGCGAGTCGACCAAGGGACGAGTAGGGCAATCGCGCCAAGGGCCACTAGGCCTGTGGTCGGCCCTCCCGGTAGGCCGTAGCGGGCCCAGCCGACGAAGAGGGAGAGCGAGACCATCTGGCCCAGCCAAAGCCCAAGGCCGGCCACCAGGAGTAGTTGCCAGGCTGTCCGCACCCACGGCTTCCCATGCAGGCTGGTGAAGGTCATCAACAGCGCACCCACTAAGAAGCACCAGATGGCTGCTTGTTGGATCAGGCCCCAGGTGCCCCGGCGCTTAGCCAGCTCGCCCTTGGCGTCATCCGTGAAGCGCTGCTTGATGCCTTCGGCAATCGCATAACTCGTCAAGGTCGCCCCTGCCACGCCTTCTAGTTGAGCGCTGGTGAAGTCTATCTTCGGCCATTCCTTGGTACTCCACTTCGTGAGCGACTTAAGGTATTCCTCATCATCATAGATTCGCTGAACGTAATTGGTTGTGTCGTAGGTCTCGCGGAGGACGATTTTGCGGATGGTTAACTGGTCGACGTCGACGGCGATGAGCGTCTCCGAAGGGCCCGCGTAGCCATTGATTTCGTCGGACGACGGCGAGGAGCGCACGGCGTAGCCGAGGGCTTTGCCTTGAGCGTCGCGCACCAGGTTCCAGCCGAGGCGTGGGACGTTGCGCTCGAAACCCGCGGCGGCAGGGAAGCCCAACTTCTTAACCTCGTCGAGCGAGAGCGGGGTGGGGAAGCGGAGCGAAGCGTAGGTGCCAGCGGTGCGTTGCTGGATAGATTGGACGACGGACAGGGCGGTGAGCGTGGAGCCGGCGTAGCCTTCGAGCTTTGGGGACGGCTCTGTGGTCGGTCGCCAATCACGGAAAGACTTCGCGAACTTCGGGTTATCACGGAGCTGGTCGACGTGCTCCGGCGTATCCTCCGATGACAGGATGCGCATACCAACGACGCGGTCATGGGTGTCGAGCGCGACGAGAATATTACTGGGGCCTTGGTAACCGAGGACCTTCTCGGCCTCCGGTTGCGTCGTGAGCAGGAGGCCGATCTTGTTCTGATATTTATCGCGGACAATGAGGGTGGACTGTGGGCCAGGCTTGAGGGCCACCGCTTCGGGGAAGAACGCCTGCGCATCCACCAGCGTGAGGTGCGCGAGGGCGGAGTCGGTCGAGGGCGTGGTCAGCTGCAGAAGCCACACGGCGATGCCCAGCGCCGCGAGGCGCCAGAGCCGCACCGCCCAGGCTTGCACTCGCCCCATGCCTTATTTGGCGGGCACTAGCTGCACCGCGTCGGCGTGGATGTTACCGTTAGCGTTCTTGCCGCCGATCGTGAGGGTGTGTTCGCCCGTCGCGAATTCGTAGGTACCGAGGAGGTGGAAGCCGCCTTCGGGGTCGGTCTTCTGGTTCGCGGTGAGCGTCACAGCCTGCTTACGCGTCGGGTTCAGGGTAACGGTCGTGTTGCTCGCGCGGTTTTCGTGCCCAGCCCAGTAAAGACGGACTTCATAGCGGCCAGCCTGTGGAACCTTGAAGGTATAAGCGGCCTCGTTATCGCCCTTGGGGGCGTAGTGGTAGCCGGCACCGAGGTGCGGGATGCCGTGGCCAGCGCTCCATTTCCCCGTGAGCTTAGCTTGCGAGTCGTCTACGACGATGCCTGGGAGCTTGGCGAGTTCCGCCATTTCATCGACGGTGAGTTTGTTCGGTGCACCCGCGGCCTTGCCGAGGTCTGCGTTCATGCGACCAACGGGGAGCTGCTTGTAGTCGGCGATGGAGGTGTCGAGCGAGAGTTCACCGTCCAGCGACGTACGGCGCATGCGGCCCGGTTGTTCCATGAGTTTGATCAAGGCGGGGAGGTGTTCTTGGTAGACACCACGCGGGTTGGTCTTCTCGCGGACCGCGAGGTAGGCGGCCTTACCGACGACTTCACCCATCATACCGATGGTACGCATGACGCGAACGGTGCCAAGGGCCTCGTGCGTGACGGAGATGTGGCGGCCCGCCATGAAGAGGTTATCGATGTTCTTCGAGTAGAAGAGGCGGTAAGGGAGTGGGTAGCCGTTGCGACGGTCAACGGCAGTGACGTGCTTACCGCTCGCATCGACGTAGCCGAAGGCGGCACGGGAGATGAACGGGTTGTCCGGGAACTTCTTAGCATACTGCTCACGGGCGTAGTGGAGGTCGATGTCCCAGGTGGTCGGTACGCAACC
>CAITUF010000094.1 GCA_903895475.1 uncultured Opitutia bacterium
GCGCGGCTCCAAGATAACGCAGGCGGTTGTGGCGGCATCGCGGACCAGGAGGGCTTCGAGCGCAGTGAGTGACACCGTGGAATCGGAGTGGGCGACCTGCCCGGCGCATTCGGAATGCACCGGGGCGGGGAACGTCTGCGCCGCGAACAACCAAGGCGCGAAACGCTCGTGGAACTCCGAGCGACCGCCGACGGACATCGTGCCAAACGTATCGCCATGGTAGGCGCCTTCCATCGAGATCACCCCGCGCTTAGATTCCTTACCGACGAGCTGCCAATATTGGAAAGACAACTTCAGTGCGACCTCGATGGCGTTGCTGCCGTTATCAGTGAAGAAACAACGGGGCAGCGCGCCACCCGTCAGGGTCGCTAGGTCCTCGGTGAGGCCCGTGGCTACCGGGTGGTTGAGTCCGAGCAGCGTCACATGCGCCACCTGCGACAACTGCTCTTGGAGCGCGCGGTTCAGGTCAGGGTCGTTGTGGCCATGGACATTCGTCCAAACCGACGCGTTACCATCGAGGTAACGCTGCCCTTCCCCATCAATCAGCCAGGAACCCTCACCTCGGACCAAGTGGAGCCGCGGGTTGTCCTGGTATTCCCGCATTTGGGTAAACGGGTGCCAGCCGAAGCGCCGATCGGCGGCATCAAGGGCGTCCACGGCGGACGGGACAGCTGCAGGGGCAGTCGGCACCCCCCTTAACTAGGGCCCTTTCGGCCCATTGTTAAGCCAGAAGTGCAGTTAGGTTTACAATCGAGGAAGGGGATGGGGGATGGGGCCGAACCGAAGTTTCTCCATCGACCAAGACGGGAGTTAAACCAACCTCTGGAAATGCGCTTTCCCCTCGCACTCTGCCTGCTCGCCTTGGTCACTGGCTGCCAATCGAATTCGCTGGCACCAGTGCCGACCCTGACGGCGGACCAGGCCACGGAATACAAGCTCGACCCAAAGTTCTTCCGTAAGGGCACGCTGGTGCAGGGCATCCTCATCGCCACTTCCAGCAAGGTCGCCGACCACACGCACCGCGAGGCGGCCTACCAATTCAATCAGGTGATGGCCACCATCGCCCCGGAGATCGCCGAACGCATCCGCGCCCGGAAGCTCCTCTGCGTGATCGTCGCGCATGATGAGCTGACCTCCGACGTCCCCCTGTTCGCATCGGACAAGACGGGCAAGGAACTCGATTTCTACAATTGGCGCCAACGCGGCTTCCTCACGCGCGTCGAGGGCCGCCAGGTCGTGCTCTTCGCGGAAGAGGATGTGATGGAATACGAGGGTGGCATGCAGTCGGAGAGCATCCTCATCCATGAGTTCGGCCATGTCATCCAAGGCGCCGGCTTCACCCCTGAGCAGAACGCCCGCGTGAAGGCATCGTTCGAGCAATCCAAGCAAGCCGGACGCTACCAGGATGGCTACGCCGCCCAACGCTTCCGTCGCGTCCAGAGCGCCACGCCCGTCAGCCTACTGGATGCATTGGCCACCTCTTTTCCTGAGCAACCACGCGCTTTCCTAGCGAAGTGCCTCGATGGGGGCGACATCTTGGTGAACGGCCAGCCCAGCCACGCCAAGGTCACCGTGACGAAAGACGATAAAGTGCTGATTGTTTTCGGTGGACCGAAGCAATGCTACGCCGCCACCAACTCGGCTGAATACTGGGCCGAAGGCGTACAGGACTGGTTCGACACCAACCGCACCATGGACCACGACCACAACCAACTGCACACCCGCGCTCAACTGAAGACCTACGACGTCCCACTCGCCGCGCTCTGCAAGGAGGTCATGGGCGACACCCCTTGGCGCTTCGTATCGCCGCGCCTCCGCGCCGGCCAAGGACACCTCGCTGGCTACGATCCGACCACAGCCCCGAAGGTAAAGAAACTCCCGCACATCGACACCGCGGCTCAGGATTACTACGACAAGTATTGGAAAGACTACTGGCAGCGCCTCCACGCCAAGCACGACGGCGCAACGGCGAAGTGAACAAAAAAGGCCGCCCAAATAGGCGGCCTTTTTATTACCTAAATCTTCGGCTTATTCGAAGTCGTAGATCTTGACGGTATCCCAGTAGGCCTTGCAGTCGGCGATGAAGGCCTGGTGGATCGGGTCGACTTGATAGGCGTCGTGGTCGGCGTGGTTCTTGAAGACGAAGAACTCGGCGAAGTCGTACGAGGTGTCGATGATCGGGCGCACGGCATGCAGGCTCGGGATACCGACGTACCCGCTGTGGATGGACTTAATTGCGAGCAGGCCGCGGAGCTTGGCCTCGAATTCCGCACGCTGGGCGGCGGTGAGGTCCTTTTTCAGGTAGAAGAAGACGATATGGTGGAACATAGGAGCGACAGGTTTGGAGAGAGAATGGCAGAAGGAAACAGCAAACTACGGACTACTTCCGGAAGAGGTCCAGCAACGCGGCGGTGACGAGGGCGTGGCCCGCGGCGTTGGGGTGGTTGACCTGCGACATGAGGTCCTTGAGCGGGGTACCCGCGGCGACCTTGGCCTTGAAGAGTGCGAGGCTATCGACGAGCAGGACGTCGTGCTCCTTCGCCAAAGCCCGCACCTGCTCGGCATGGAGGTTCAGTGGGTCCTGCGGGTCATCGAGCTTGGCGGACTGGTCCGGCGTCGGGGTCAGTAAAATGACTTTAATGCCCGCCGCCTTGGCCGCGACAATCATGGCACTCCAATTGGCCTTGGCCTTCTCCAAGCCCATACGACGGTCATTCAGGGAGTAGTCGATCGTCACCACCGCGGGACGGAGCGCTAAGACGTCGCGCTCAAACCGCGCGGCTCCGCGGTCCGAGGCTTCGCCGCCGATGGCGGTCACGATGACGTTGAGCACGGCGTTCGGAAAGCGCTCGCGCAGGCC
>CAITUF010000095.1 GCA_903895475.1 uncultured Opitutia bacterium
CCATCAGCGTGGACGCGACGGGGATGCCGGTGGCTTCGGCGAAGGCCCGCAACTCCTTGTGGGCGTCGCCGGAAAGGATGCCGCCGCCGATGTAAAGCGCGGGCTGCTTGGCGCCTTCGATGAGGCGCAAAACTTGCTCGAGGTCGCTGTCGGCGCACTTCGGAGGCGTCGGCAGGCCGAGGATAGAAACGTCGTCGGGATTCTTGGGGAAGACCGGGACCCACTCGTGCTGCTGGATGTCCTTCGGGATATCGATGACGACGGGGCCAGGTCGACCGGTGGTGGCGATTTTGAACGCCTTGTACATGATGCTCGGCAACTCGTTGTAATCGAGGACGAGGAAGGAGTGCTTCACGATCGGCAACGTCATGCCGTAGAAGTCAGTTTCCTGGAAAGCCGCGCGACCGATGAACTGCTGGTAGACCTGGCCGGTGATGCAGATGAGCGGGATGCTATCCATGTGCGCATCGGCGATGGCGGTGACGAGGTTCGTGGCGCCAGGGCCGGAAGTCGCCATGCAGACGCCGGGCTTACCGGTCGAACGGGAGTAGCCGTGGGCCATGAAGGCACCGCCCTGTTCGTGGCGCGGTAGGATGGTACGGATTTTCTTGGAGCGGATGAGGCCATGGTGGAGCTCCATCGAAGCGCCGCCGGGGTAAGCGAAGATCGTGTCGACGCCGAGGTTCTCGAGGCATCGTACCATGACATCGCAGCCGCGCATCTTGACGCCGGTCTGGGCGGAGACGGCGGTCGGAGTTTTGGAGGAGGATTGCTTGGCGACGTTCTTTTTAGGCATGGTCAGGGGGGCGGTTGGTGACCGCAGGGAATGGGTTAGAAAAGGAGGGTAAGGGAAGGGGGCAAGTGTGAATAACCCATTCAAGATCGTGGTGGGTGAAAATCTGTTCACTTTAAGGTCAGCAGGAAGAGACTTGGGCGGTCGATTCGCCGGCCGGTTGCCTTGGATTCCCTAGGGGTGAGGCTTTACCGGGGAAATCGGGTAGGAAGCTTTCCATGGCGATAAATGACCCATCCGTCTAAGTCGGGCGCAGGTGGCTTTGTAGGCCAGCCCCTAAAACGGTATATTAATGCCTAATATGATTAATACCAACGACTTGCATGGAGTTTCGTATTCCATTCTGCAAGTAAGCGTGGGCCAGGCGAACGGCTTGTTCTAAAGACTCTCCGCGGGCTAGGTGTGCCGTGATGGCGGCTGAAAGCGTGCACCCGCTGCCGTGGGTATCGATGCCGGGAATGCGCTGGGCCGTGAGCGTGAGCGTGCGACCGTCGGGCCAAGCCAAGGCGTCTACGAGTGCGTCCCCGTCGGCATGACCTCCTTTAACGAGGAAGGGTACACCATAGCGGCGGGCAAGTTCGAGCGCTTCCGCTGGGCCCTGGGACCCGCCCAGCGCTTTTCGTCCGAGCAGGATGGTCGCCTCATCGAGGTTCGGCGTGACGACCGCCGCGAGCGGCAAGAGTTTACGAGCAACCGCGGCGACGGCTTCGGCGGAGAGCAACGTCGCGCCGCTCGAAGCCACCATGACTGGATCGATGACGGCGGGAATCTTCGCTTCCGCGATGAAACCCGCGACGGCTTCGACAATCTCGACATTCAGCAACATCCCTGTTTTCAAGGCTTTGGGTCGATAATGACGGGTAACCTGGTGGCATTGTTCGAGGACAAAAGCTGGGCTGGTCGCCTGGATGCCGGAGACGCCGAGCGGATTCTGGGCCGTGAGACAAGTGATGGCGGTGGTGCCATAGACCCCGTTGGCGGCGAAGGTCAAAAGGTCGGCTTGGATGCCTGCACCCGCGCCGCTATCGGAGCCGGCGATGGACAGCGCGACGGGGAGGTCAGTCAGGGTTGCGGGCATAGTTGCGTGGGCTTTGGCTTAGATTTAATCTGATAATATTTCCGTTACATTCCCGAAAAGATTTGCACCTTAGCAGTCGTAAAGATGATGACAACAGTTCAGCAATTGTCCGCTTGAGCAAAGAAGAACCACAGTCCACCCGGCGCCACATATCCTCCGATGCCAAACTGGGCTTGGAGCGTTTAATTGTCGGCCGCGAATGTAACGCCTTCGACCGCCTCCCGGCGGAGCGGAAAGCCCTAGCCTTTGCCGAACTCATCGATCTGGAGCTCATCAAAGGGACGGTGAAGGAAGTCCCGGGACGGGCCTACCCAGACGTCACGGTCCAGCACGTCACCTCGGTTGGCCGGAGGGCTTTTCGTAAAAAAGAACGCGGCGAAGGCAGTGAGGGTAAGTCAAGTGGCTGGAAAATCGGGATTTTAGCCCTTTTTCTGATAGCGGTCGTCTTGGCGGTGTTGGCGGTGTTGCCGAGTTGTCATTGAGTCGGCCCACCGCGGGGGCTTGACCGGATTTAACCTCCCCTCTCCGCAGGGGCGGGTCCGTTGTTTCGCCCCCTAATCCATTGACAGCGCTGGGGCGTTTGCCCTTCTTTTGACCTTCGTCGATAGCCGCTGGCCCGCCTTCTGGCTGTCTCAGTCCTCTCCCACCTCTTCCTCGACCCTGGC
>CAITUF010000096.1 GCA_903895475.1 uncultured Opitutia bacterium
CGATTGGCGGAGCGTCGTGCCCCGGACGATGGAGTCGTCAACGCAGACGAGCGTGTCGCCTTCGCGGACAGCGCCGTAGGAGATATCGTAGACGTGCGAGGCCATCTGCATCCGGTTCTTCTCCTGGGTGATGAACGTGCGCAGCTTGACGTCCTTGTGGGCGACCTTTTCGCCCCGCGGCCAACCGCCGAGCACGAGGCGGTCGATGGCGGCGTCGTCGAGTTGGCCCTTGGCCAAGGCTTCGCGGAGTTGGTTGCGGACCTGGGTGCGGCGGCGCATTCGCAGTTCTTCCATCAGCCCGTACCAGGCGATTTCGGCCGTGTTCGGGATGTAGGAGAAGACCGCCTTATCATGGTCGTCGCTGATGAGGCGAATCACCTCGTCGGCGAGAGCGGCGCCGAGGGCTTTCCGTTCGGCGTAGATGTCCGGGTCGTTACCGCGCGAGAAATAGATGCGCTCAAAGGAGCAATGCCGCCGTTCGCCTGGTGGGTGGATGGACTCCACCGAATGGCGCCCGTCGGCCTTCATGATGAGCGCGGAGCCGGGCGGGAGCTCTTGGACTTCGGCCTGGGTTGCGCCG
The DNA here is from genome assembly GCA_903895475.1 of uncultured Opitutia bacterium. Taxonomy (GTDB): domain Bacteria; phylum Verrucomicrobiota; class Verrucomicrobiia; order Opitutales; family UBA953; genus UBA953. The sequence continues at coordinate 581 of CAITUF010000096.1, forward strand.
ATGATGGTCATGAGTGCGACGCGCTCGGAGGCGACGGCGATCAGGTCGTCCGTGCGGACGAACCAGCAGGGGCGGATGCCGTTCGGGTCACGGACGACGAAGGAGTCGCCGTTGCCGATGAGCCCAGCGATGGCGTAGCCACCATCCCAGTGCTTGGCCGCCTTACGGAGAACATTGCCGACGTCGAGGTGCTTAGAAATTTCGTGCTGCACGGCCATCCCCTCGAGCCCCTGATCCTTGAAAGCTTTGAACAGACGGTCGTGTTCTTCATCGAGCCAGAAGCCGATCTCCTCGAGGATGGACTGGGTGTCGGTCGTGTAAATGACGTGGGCGCCGCGCTCGGTGAGGGAGGCGTTTAGGTCCGGCGTATTCGTCAGGTTGAAGTTACCAGCAACGAGCAGGTTACGGGTCGGCCAGATAGACTTACGCGCGTAGGGGTGGCAGGAGACCGAGTCGAAGTTACCAGAGGTCCCGTAGCGTAGGTGGCCAAGGAGTAGTTCGCCGCCAAAGTCAAAGTGGCGCTTCACCGTCTCGGGAAACTCCGGGACGATGATGGCCTCGCGAACCTTATCGGCGTAGGTCTTGATTTGGCGGGTGAAGATTTGGGTCAGTCCCTGCGCGCCGATTTCGCGGTCGCGGAAGAGGAAGGCCTCGCCGTTTTCCGCCCCGATTTTGACGCTACCGATGCCGGCGCCGTCTTGGCCGCGGTTGTGCTGCTTCTCCATGAGGAGGAAGAGCTGGTTGAAGCCGTGGAGCGGGGTGCCGTACTTCTCCTGATACCATTTCAGGTCCTTGGTTAGCCGGACAAGGGCAATGCCGCATTCGTGCCTTAAGGAGTCGCTCATCGCAGGCTTCCGACTTTGTCGGGTCGGCGCCTATCCTGTCCAGCGCTTACTCTTCGCAGAGGCTTAAGAGCGCAGGATTCGGTCTAAACGGGCTAAGCTTTCGCCGATGAGGCTAGCCATCGTCGTATGCTGGCGGAAGGCGGGGTCCCGGTGGTAATCGGCCAGCCCGTCGGCTAATTCCTTAGCTTTCTCAGGGGCGGACAGGGCGTTGGCCTCCATGGCGGCGAGGAGGTCGCGGACGCGGTCGGGGGCCGCCAACAGCCGGCGGTGGATGAGCGACTGCTCTTCACGCCGGTATTGGGTAGCGGAGGCGGCGTTGATATGCCGGGCACAGAGCTGCGTGTAGGGCCGGTTTTCCTTGAAGGAACCAGGGAGGTAGAAGCGGAGGCGCCCATCGTAGGACTGTTGGTCAAAATCCATCGCTCGGACGCGAATGGCCGTCGCGTCGAAATCAGGCGTGACGGCGATGACGAAGTTATAGGCCCGCATATCACCGAGGAGGCGGACCAGGCATCGTTCCTCGAACTTGATTAGCTCTTTGGCGAGGCGGACCGGGTGGTGCTGGCCCGCCTCAAGCCATTGTTCCGCGAAGATGTCCCCGGGGATGCCCGTGACGTGCTCCTCGACCAAGGTGTCCCCTTGGGTGAGGTAGAGCATCCGGTTCGGTGAGAGCAGGTGCTCGAGCTCGAGCCCGCAGACGCGGGAGGCATCGCCGACCTTCACGTAGAAGTAGTCGTGGTTTTCGTTGTACGCATTAACAATGCGGACGCGGAAGGGCTGCGAATTACCGAAAGAGCAAAAATCGACGCGGTCGACGTAGACGTGGCTGAAGACCTTCATCCCGCCTTCCCCGCGGAGGAGGGCGTAGGTTTCCAAGAGCCCTTGCGAGAGGCGTCCCATTTCGTCCTGCGAGTAAGCGACGGTTTCCCAGAGGGAGTCTTTCCCGTCGCGGTTAAGTAAGGGCATGGCCGCGGTGAAGCCCCGGAGCTGTGCGTAGGTGACAGGGAGGTCGACTTCGCGGCCTTCGCGGGCGAGGTATTCACGGAGCGCTGCGCCAATGGGATAGGCGGGCTTGCGGTTGGTCCGCTTAAATTCCGCTGCTGAACCTCCGGCGTCCATCTTCAGTCCAGGTTGGGCTGCGTGTCCGTCTCTTCGATGGTCATGCGGAGCGGCTGGCCCGGATCGCATTCCGCGCGATAAGCGATGAAGCCGCGGCGATGTTGGTCGAAGATTGGCCAGAGCAAGGTGCGGTCGGTGGCGGGAATATCGGTCGTCTCGACTTCGGCTCGAGTGAAGAAACTGAACCGTCCTTCGTCGATAGTCTCGGGTAGGCCAGTCAGCGGTTTGCGGCAATCGAAGAGGAACATGAGCCAGTGGGATTGGCCCTCATAGCCCTTTTCGGAAATCATCCCAAAGAGGTGTAGGTCCTGGCTGGCGACCGTCGCGCCGGTTTCTTCGCCGATTTCGCGCACCGCGCATTCAAAGGGCGATTCGCCCGTGGCCATCTCCAACTTGCCACCAATGGGACTCCAACAGCCCTTGTTCGGCGCCTTGGTGCGTTGGATGAGCAACTGTCGGCCTTGCGCATCGTGCATGAACACGAGGACGCTAATTTTAAAAGGGAGGGTGAGACCAGCGGACATGCGGATACCCTTGGCAGGGTGGACGGGAGGCACAACCCCGGAGTAACGCTCAGGCCACTAAAATGGCGTCGATGCGCTTGAGTTCTTCGGAACTCAGCGGGGCGGAGGAAGCCGCCGCGACACACTGCTCCAACTGCGAGACCTTGCTGGCGCCGATGATGGCGGAGGTCACGCGGCGGTCGCGGAGAACCCACGCCAAGGCTAACGACGCCAAAGGTTGGCCACGTTCGGCGGCGATGGCACCGAGGGCCCGGACTTTCGCGAGGCGCACTTCGTCGACTTGCTCCGGACGGAGGAAACCGTGGACCTTGCCGGCGCGGGCATCGCTGGGGATGCCCTTAAGGTAGCGATCCGTGAGGAGCCCTTGGGCCAGCGGTGAGAAGACGGCGCAACCAATGCCTTCCTTCTCGACCACATCGAGCAGGCTGGCTTCCGGAGTACGTTCGAACATACTGTATTTAGGCTGATGGACGACGCAGGGCGTACCGAGGTCGCGGAGGATGGCGCAAGCGCGGGTGGTGTCCTCGGCGTTGTAGTTCGAAATGGCCGCGTAGAGGGCCTTCCCCGAACGGACCGC
>CAITUF010000097.1 GCA_903895475.1 uncultured Opitutia bacterium
CGTCAGCGCCCCGCCGCCCGCGAGCTTCTTCTCGATGCGCCAAGACTTACGGCGGAGCGTATAGCCGTTGGCGGTCTTGATCTTCATGAACGGACCAAACTCCTGGGTCTTGGCCAGGCGAACGAGCTCCTGGTGATACGGATCGAAATGGAGGCGGTAGCCGATGGCGAGGCGCTTACCGGCCTTCTTGCCTGCGGCGATCATGACATCGCACTCGGCGGCCGAAATAGCCATCGGCTTCTCGCAGATGACGTGCTTGCCGGCACCAAACGCGGCGATGACGTTCTGGGCATGGATACCGGGCGGCGTGACCACGTAAACGATATCGATGTCCTTATTCGCGGCGATTTTGTCCCATTCATCGTAGCCGTAGACGGAAGTCTTAGCGAAACCATGGGAGTCCGCCAGCTTCTCGCCCTTGGCACGAGTGCCTGTGATGGCCGCGACCAACTTCACATGGGCCGTCTCGAGTAACGCGGGGGCGAGCTCACCATTGGAATAGTTTCCCAGACCGCAGAGGGCCAAGCCAAGTTTGCGAGGCTTAGGCTCGTCGGCCGCCAGGAGACGGGGAGCGAAAGTGAACGCTGCCGTGGCAGTGGCAAAAGTGCTGAGGAACTGACGGCGGGAGGAATGCATGGACATGGGCGAGAGACCTAAGGGGAATAGGGGTTAGGGGATGGGGGATGGGAATTTCTACCCGCCCAGCGAACGCCTGCAAGCCGGATGGGTATCCCTACCGGCGCACGAGGAAGACGGCCCCGAGCAGGATGGCGGCCCCTAGGAGACGGCGGGTCATGACAGCCCGGCCGACCGAGCGCTCGACGTTGCCGAACCAATGCCCGACGACCCAAACCAGCACGACGCTCCAGAGGCCACGGGTGTTATAGAGGATGTTAGTGCGGGTGACCTCATTAGCCAAGGAAATGGCGAGGACCATGCCGAGACACTGTAGCCATAGCAACGACCCGCCCATCAGGGTCCACAGTAACGTGCGCCGCGGCAGAGCCAACAAGGGGGCGGAGAACTTTGGGACCAGGAGCCAAGAATACAGCAGCATCGAACCGAAGGCCAACGGAGCGAAATGGGTCATGCCGAGTTGCCCGACCCATCTTTGTGTCAGGATATCGGACGACGCGAAGAGGAACGCCGCTAGACCACCGTAGAGTAAGCTGCGCAGAGCCCGTTCGCGGTCAGCTCGCCATTCACCACCGAGCAAGACCATCGCCACGCACGTCATCACCGTCGCCACCCAGATGGCTGGGGTCAGGGCCTGCCCCATCGTCAGCGCCGCCAAGAAGGCGACAAACAAGACCTTTGCTCCGAGCACTGGCGTGGCTACCGAAACATCGCCGCGACTGAGCGCCAGAAAGGTGAAATATTGTCCGGCAAAGAAGATCGCCCCCACGATGAGCGCTTGCAGGACAGCGATGAAAGTGAACGCCCCGCCCTGCCCGTCGTCGAAGAACCAAAAGGACTGAAACAGCGCCCCCATGGTCATGTTCACGACGAAACCAATGCGCCACGGCCCAGCCCCCGCCTCCGTCGCCCGCTTCAGGATGATGGCCGCCACGGCATAGCCGAAGCCGGACAGCAGCGGGAGCAAGGTAGCGGTGGTCGGATCGAGGGTCACGAGGTTACCAGCGGGAAGCAAAACGCCCCGCCGCGCAACCGCGGACTCACTCGTGGAAACGAATCCTCGGCTTCAGTCCATCCTTCGGCTTCGCTCCATCCTTGGCCTTCGGCAAGCGCTCTGGGTCGCTCAACGAAGCACCGGACTGCAGTTCGGACTTTCCTTGCCACTTACGGTCAAGGCCAGAGCTACCCGGGCGAACTACCTCACGGCCTAGCTTCGCATTCAAAGCATCCACGGCCTGCATGAGCCGCGCGCGGGCAGGATCCACGGACGGTCCCATCCCTGGGAGTGTCGGCTGAATCTGATTCGATGGCGTCAGCCCTTGGAGGAGAATCCCCGCTTTCTTGTACAGGTAACCATCACGGCGGATACGGCGGAGGGCACGGCCGGCGGCCGCGCAGATTAAGCGGGCATCATCGGTGGGCGGATCGAGCGGCTCCATCGCATCGGCCTTATACTGCTCCTGATCAATCCGATGCTTATTGGTGCCGAAGAAGACGACGACCGACGACGCGACTAAGCGGTCTTCCCGTAGTTTCTCGGCCCCGCGGGCAGCATGGGCGGAAATTGCTTCGGCTAGGTCGGATTCATCGGACACCGGACGGCCAAAAGAACGTGAGACCATGATGGTCTGGCGGGCGGCGGCGTCTTCGATGATTTCGTGGCAAGGAATCCCGCGTAGCTCCAAGGCCAGTCGCTCGCCGACGACCCCAGCGATGCGGTGGATAAAGGCCGGATCGCCCTCGGCGAGGTCAGCGGCGGTGAGAATGCCATGGGACCGCAAGCGGGCGCCGAGTCCGGGGCCCACGCCCCAGATATCCTCTGCCTCGACGCCTCGCAAAAAGGCCCGGCGGCCCTCGATATCAAACGGTACGACCAAGCAACCACCTGCATCGGGGTCGGACTTCGCCCGTTCATTGGCAAGTTTGCACAGCACCTTCGTAGCGCCCATTCCCATGGACACCGCGATGCCTGTGCGTTTCAGCACATCGGTGCGAATGCGCAGCCCCAACGCACGCGCATCGGCCTCGGGCATATCGGGAAAGCCCAGGAAGGCCTCGTCGATTGAGTAGGATTCGAAGTCACGTGCATGCTCGGCGAGAACAGCCATCACCCGCTCGGAGAACTCGCCGTAGACGCCGAAGTTGGACGAGAACACCTTGACGCTATGCGCCTCGCAGACGCGTTTTGCCTCGAAGTACGGGGCGCCCATCGGGATGCCGAGACGCTTGGCCTCGCTAGAGCGCGCCACGACGCACCCGTCGTTATTTGACAGCACCACGATGGGTACGCCAATCAACGACGGATCCAGCACGCGCTCGCACGAGGCGTAGAAGTTATTGCAGTCGGCGAGGGCGCGGAGCATGTCAGCAACGTCGCACCACTGCGACGACGACTCCCCAGATACGGAAACGTTCCCCGCACGGCAAGGCCGCCGTCGGCCAGTCGCGACTCTCGGCGCACAATCGCCAGGTGCCGTCATGGGCACGCGCCAAGCGCTTCACCGTGAACTCACCATCGACCTCGGCCACGACCACGGCGCCATCCCGCGGCGGGGCGGCCTTATCGACTGCCAGCATGTCGCCGGGCATAATGCCCGCCCCGGACATCGACTCGCCTTCGACGCGCAGAAAGAACGTCGACAAGGGTCGCCGCACCAGGTGCTCGTTGAGGTCGAGCCGCCGCTCACTGTGGTCGTCGGCCGGCGAAGGAAAGCCGGCGGCGACCTGAGTTTCTAGGAACGGCAAGGCCAGCGCCCACTGCGGGTCGAAAGGGATGGCATTCCGGATATCTACCATAAGGTGAACGGATGTTCACTTCATGGGCGGAGGAGGCAAGCCAGAAGCGGATAGGTAGGTGCGACCGCGTTACGTCCGTTCGCGGGCAGGCAGAGAAACCCAACCGCTTTCTGACCTGGGTAGGGGTAATCTGATAAAGAGAAGCATTATCGGCCAATCCGTACCAATACCTGCCTTCTAATGTCGAATCTCGTCTACACGGCGTCCACGGTATTGACGATCAACAGTCAGGAAAGTTTTTCTCTGCGTCTAGTCGCGAAAACTTTCCGCCCAAACCTTAAACTGACCTCACCCCGGCCGAGTTCGCAGC
>CAITUF010000098.1 GCA_903895475.1 uncultured Opitutia bacterium
AGTCCAGGTCGGCATGGAAATCGAAGTCTATCTCGAACGCCTTGAAAACAAGGACGGCACCCCGACCGTCTCTTACGATCGCGCCCTCCAAATCCGGAAGTGGGAAAGCATCGAAGCCAATTGCCAAGAAGGCTCTATTGTCCAGGGCCGCGTGAAGTCCGTCGTCAAGGGCGGCCTCATCGTCTCCGTCGGCGTCGACGCCTTCATGCCTTCGTCGCAGATTGACGTTAACCCTCCGAAGAACCTCGAAGGCTTCGTCGGCCAGACCTTCGACTTCAAGATCATCAAGATCAACAAAGAGAAGAAGAACCTCGTCGTTTCCCGTCGCGAACTCATCGAAGAACAGCGTGGCGAAAGCCGCCGCAAGCTCCTCGAAGAGGTCAAGCCAGGCGTCATCCGCCGCGGTATCGTCAAGAACATCACCGACTACGGTGCCTTCGTGGATCTCGACGGTCTCGACGGTCTCCTCCACGTCACCGACATGTCTTGGGGCCGCATCGGTCACCCGAGCGAAGTCGTCAAGGTCGGTGAAGAAATCACCGTCATGGTGGTCGAAGTCGATCGTGAGCGCGAACGCGTCTCGCTCGGCCTCAAGCAGACCCAGCCCAACCCATGGGAAGGCATCGAGAAGCGTTACCCAGTCGGCACCAAGGTGCACGGCAAGGTCGTCAACCTCGTCGCCTATGGTGCGTTCATCGAAATCGAAGGCGGCGTCGAAGGCCTCGTCCACGTCTCCGAACTCTCCTGGACCAAGCGCGTCCAGAAGCCGTCTGACATCCTTAAGGTCGGCCAGGAAGTTGACGCGGTTATCCTCAACTTCAACAAGGAGGAGCAGAAGATCTCCCTCGGTATCCGCCAGCTCGAAACCAATCCATGGGAAAAGGTTCGCCACAGCTACCCAGTGGGCGCTCGCGTCCGCGGCAAGGTGCGCAACCTCACCAACTACGGTGCCTTCGTCGAACTCGAAGACGGTATCGATGGCATGGTGCACGTTTCCGACATGAGCTGGACGCGCCGCATCAACAACCCAGCCGAAGTCATGAAGAAGGGCGACGACGTCGAAGCCATCGTCCTCGACGTGGATGTCGACCAGCAGCGCATCTCGCTCGGCGTCAAGCAGACCCAGCAGGATCCGTGGAGCGAAATCGACCGCAAGTACCGCATCGGCGACCTCGTCAACGGCAAGGTCTCCAAGGTGGCCAACTTCGGTGCCTTCATCGAACTCTCCGACGAAATCGATGGCCTCGTGCACGTTTCCCAGCTCGCCGAACAGCGCGTTGAGAACGTCAAGGACATCGTCAAGGTCGGCCAGGAAGTCACGGCTCGCGTCATCAAGATCGATAAGGAAGACCGTCGCATCGGTCTCTCGATTAAGGCCGCGAACTATGACCCAGAGCGTCTGCAGGCCGAAATCAGCTCTTACGAGCGCATCAAGGGCCCGTCCACGGGTGGTGCTCCGGCGCAGTCGACGGGCGGTTCGTCCTCCGCGGGCAGCGGCGACTTCAACAGCCTCGGCGACTTGCTCGACAAGGCTGGCAACTAAGCGTTCACCACGCTCCCAACAAGACCCCGGGCAACCGGGGTCTTTTTTTGTGCCCAAAGCCAGCGATGGCCGCTACGTTGCTGATATGTTGGTCTGGACCAATCCCCTGCCCTTCGCGCTCGACGCTGAAAACCTGTGGCTCGGGTTACAGCTACTCGCTGGTCTGTTTGTCATTTTCCGGGTCGTCCGTGCACGCGTCACGCTGAGCTACGCGTTGCTCTGGGGGCCGGCGGTACTGTTCTTCCCGCTCATCACCGCCACGGTGATTTTCCTCTTCGGCGGCCGTAAGCACAGCGCCTTGGCAAAAGTGAAGCAACGGATCAAGGCAGCGGCGCGGCGGCTGGCGGGCCCCGTGACATCGGCGGGCAATTCCTTCCGCATGTTGGGCGATAGACACGGCCACGACACCTTAGAAGCTTTGCATACCGAGATTCTCGCCGCCCGTCACCGCATTCATATTTCCACGTACATCCTCGCCCCGGACGCCGTCGGTCGTGAAATCAGGAGTTTACTCGTACGCCGCGCGCGCGAAGGCATCGAAGTGCGGGTACTGGTAGATGCCGTCGGCAGCTGGGGAACGCCGTTGCGCCTTGGACGCACGCTGGTCAAGGCAGGCGGACAAGTGGCGCGCTTCAACCCCGTCCTGCCCATGCAAGGCAAGGGCTCCGCGAATTGGCGCAATCACCGGAAGATTGCGGTCTTCGACGGCCAAATCGCCATCATCGGCGGACAGAATATTGGGCTCGCCTACATGGGGCGTGAGCCCTCCAACCGGCGCTTCCGCGACTGCTCGTTCCGCTTAGCTGGGCCCGCGGCGGCGGCGCTCGAACAAGTCTTTATTGCGGATTGGTGCCAAGCCACGGACGCCGATCCCGCGACCTTCGCGGACCTCCTCCGCAACCAACCTGCCCCCCAAGGCGAGGTCGACGTTGAAGTCATCGCTTCTGGCCCCGACTGCGTGAACGATCCCTTATGGGAAAAATATGTCGCGTTGATTGAGAACGCCCGCGCCTCGATTACCATCGTTACGCCCTACTTCGTGCCGGACAAAGCGCTCTTCCGGCTACTCGTGGCCGCTGCCGCCAAGGGCCGGCGCGTTCGCGTGCTGGTCCCGCGCCGCTCCGACCATCGCCTCCTCGACTTCGCCCGCCGCTGGTATCTACGCCAGCTCAAGGAAGCTGGGGCCGAAATCCTCTTCTTCAAGCCCGACGTCCTGCACGCCAAGCTCTTCATCGCCGACGACGAAAGCCTTATCATCGGCTCGGCGAACCTCGATATGCGTTCGCTCTTCCTCAACTACGAGATTGCGGCCGTCGTGCGCGACCCAGCGGCGTTGACCGCGGTGCAAAGTTTCGTGGCGAGCCTGGAGGCCGAGTCGACGCCTTACTCCGAAGACCTCTACCGTCGGAGCCGAACGTGGAGAGGCCGGATGCTTGAAGCCATCTCGAAGACCTTGGCGCCGCTGCTCTGACTTAGCCGAGGAAGGCGTGTAGACGGACGCTCAAGCCCGTATCGGGCAGCAGGAACCCATCGTGGCCGGCATCGGTCATCACTTCCAAGTAGGCCGCATTAACGCCCACCGCCGTCGCCGCCGCGACGACCATGCGGAGCTCGCTCGTCGGGTAAAGCCAATCACTGGAGAAGCCTATCGCCAGGACTTCGGGTCCGGCTGGCTGGAACAAACGGCCCGCGGCGGCGCGGGCGGTTAGGTCGAAACGGTCGACCGCCCGGGTGATGCGGAGCCAGCTATTGGCATCGAAGCGCTTCACAAAAGCTTGGCCTTGATGATTCAGGTAATTTTCCACCTGCCAGAAGACCGGATCCTTAGGCTGAGCGCCGGGCACGCGGGCCCGACCGAACTTCTGATCGAACGCCGCGGAAGAAAGGTAACTGATATGGCTGATCATACGGCCGACGGCCAAACCGGAGTCCGGTCCTTCGCCGGGGGTGTAATGGCCCCCGCGAAAATTAGGGTCGGTCTCCACGCAGGCCCGGGAGGCCGCGTTGAGGGCGATGGCCATGGGCGACTGACTGAGACCGGCGGCCAAGATCGCAATGCGGCCCACCTCGGTGGGATAATCACCGGACCACAGTAACGCCTGCATACCGCCCATGGAACCGCCGACGACGGCATGAAGTTTCTTGATGCCAAGATGGTGTAGCACCAACCGTTGACCGCGGACGATGTCACCTAAAGTGATCTCGGGAAAATAGCCGCCGAAACGTTGACCCGTCCGGGGGTCGATGGAAAGCGGACCAGTGGAGCCACGGCAGCCCCCGAGGCAATTAACGCCGATGACGAAGAAACGATCGGTATCGATGGCCTTACCGGGACCGACGAAATGATCCCACCAACCGGCCTTAGGGTCCTCGGGTGTATACCGACCGGCCAAATGGTGGTCACCGCTGAGTGCATGCGGCACTAAGATGGCATTAGACTTATCGGGGAGTAATTTCCCGTAGGTCTCATAGCGAAGCGTCAGGCCAGGCAGTTCGCCGCCCAGCTCGAGCGGAAAGGCCTCGGCCGAGACGAAGTCTTGGTAGGACGTCGGCCCGAGCTCACGCGGGGCCGCAGACTGGACCGGACGGTCGGACATGCGTGACACGAGAGAAACCAGACCGGGACGGCTGGCAAGTGGCCATTCGGTGTTGCCACGTCATAAGGCTCAGCAAACTACCCCCATGGCCCAGGGACATCGACACGACGACCAATGTTGCGGGGGGAGCCCCCTGCCCAGGGTCGAAGCGGCGGTCCTGCGAATGAAAGAGCGCTCGCTCCGGGTCACCACCCCACGGTTAGCCATGCTCAACATCTTGGCCGAGGCCACCCGCCCCTTGAGCGCCGAGGAGATACACGCCGCTGCTGGGGATGGCACCTTGGACCTCGTGACCGTCTACCGTAGTCTCGGCGCCTTGGATGAAGCCGGCATCCTGCAACGGCACCCGCTCGAGCGGGGTCGCAGCCTCTACGCCCTCGTCTCCCCGGGGCACCATCACCACCACGTTATCTGTCGACGTTGCGGCCGCATCGAACGTCTGCCCGGCTGCGATACCAGCCGCCTCGAAGCCGCCGCCCGAGGTAAAGGCTTTGCAGACCTGACCCATGTGATGGAGATTTACGGTATCTGCCCGGCCTGCTCCGCCCAACCCCTTTCCCATGCCTGATTTTCCCAAGACCGCTTTTATCCTCGGTGCCGGCCTCGGCACGCGCCTACGTCCGCTGACGGAGCATTGTCCAAAGCCACTTCTCCCCTTGGGCGGTAAGCCGATGGTTGAGCGCGCGCTCGCGAAGCTCTACGCCGCCGGCACGCGCCGTTTCCTCATCAACACGCACCACTGCCCGGAAGCGTGGACGCAGGCCTTTCCGACGGGCCGCTGGCAGGACGCCGAAATCCGGTTCGTCCATGAACCCGTGCTGCTCGAAACCGGCGGCGGGTTGGCTAACATCAATCAATTCCTGACGGCGGAAGATACGCAACTCGTGGTCTGGAACGGCGATATCCTCTCGGACGTCCAGCTCGCTGAAGCCTATGCGCACCACATCACGAACGGCGCCGAAGCCACGCTCGTCGTGCGTGAGAAAGGCCCGAACACTAATGTGCGCATCACGGACGACGGATTTGTGACCGACCTCCGCGATCGCCTCGGCAAGAGCGACTTAGCGTATCAATATACTGGCATCTGCTTCGTCACGCGCGCGTTCGTCGCGGGCGTGCCACCGGCGAGCGTCTCGCTCGTTGAGCACTTCCTCACCCGCGTCCAAGCCACGCCAGGCTCAGTGCAGGGGTACCTCGACACCTCCGCCCATTGGCATGACTTGGGCACCGTGGTAGAATACCAGCAGGTGAAAGCCGAAATCGAAAAGCCCGTCCGCGGAGCGATTGCCACGGCCGATGCCGCCAAGCTGTTTGGTTACACCCTCACAGCCGGCGAAGCACCGATTAAAGGTGGCTCGGGACGACGCTTCCACCGGGTGGCAAAGCCCGACGGCAGTACTGCCATGCTGTGCATCTATGACGATGCCCGACCGGAGAATCTTGGCTACGGACGCCTCGGTCACGCGCTCTTTGCCGCGGGTATCAACGTCCCGCAGGTCCTCGCTGAAGATACCGACGCCGGCGTGCTCGTGATGGAGGATCTCGGTGACACCGACCTCTGTTCGCTCACCCAGCAGCCCACCTTCCCTTGGCCCGCCGTCGCCTCGGCGCTGGAGCAGCTCGGCCATCTCCATCGCCTCGGGGCGGAAGCCGTGCAGACCGCCGGCGTGCCCTTGATGGAGCCCTTTGGTGACAAGCTCTACGCTTGGGAGCGCCAGTACTTCACGGACAACGTCCTCGCCGGCCGCAAGCTTGACCGCGACCTCCAGCATGAGATGGCCACGCTCGCCAAGGAGCTGAGCGGGCGCCCGCAGGTGCTCGTGCACCGTGACTTCCAATCGCAGAACATTCTCGTCCGCCAAGACCAAGCTTGGCTGATTGATTTCCAAGGCGCGCGCCTCGGTTGCCAGTTCTACGACTACGCCTCGCTCGTCTTCGACCCCTACCTCACCTGCAAGGACATGGACCTCTGGCGGATCGAGATTGAAGACCACGCCCGCGAAGTCGCTGACTGGAAGGGCTCGCTCGACGAGTTCTCGCACCTCCTGCATATCGCCGCCACGCAACGCCTCTTGCAGGCCTGCGGGGCCTACGCCTTCCTCGGCCGCAAGCAAGGTCGGGCGGACTTCCTGGCGCACCTACCGCAAGGCCTCCGCAACCTCACAATCGCCGCCTCCCTTTGCGGGAAGCGACGGATTGCGCGGATGGCGGAAGAACTGGCGGGCGCGACGGCGGTTAGCCGTTAACCTGCTCGTCGAGGAAGCGAACGACCTCGTCCTCCGTCATCCGGACCTGCTCCAGCGTATCGCGGTTACGGACCGTGACGCCGGCGTCCTTCTCGATCGTATCGAAGTCGATGGTGATACCGAAGGGCGTGCCGATTTCGTCCTGGCGACGATAGCGGCGGCCGATGTTGCCGGACTCGTCGTAGAAGACATTGAACCGCTTCTTGAGGCGGCGATAGAGGGCTTCGGCGCGTTCGACGAGGGCGGGCTTATTCTTCAACAGCGGGAAGACGGCGGCCTTGAACGGGGCGACGCGGGCCGGCAAGCGGAGCACGATGCGCTTTTCGCCTTCGACCTCATCTTCGTGGTAGGCCGTAGTGAGTAGCGCGAGGAACACGCGGTCGACGCCGACGGACGGCTCGATAACGTGCGGGATGAAGCGGGCCTTGGCGGCTTCGTCGAACCAATCGAGTTTGGTGCCGGACACATCGCTGTGTTGCGTGAGGTCGAAGTCGCCGCGGGCGGCAACGCCTTGCAGTTCCTGCACGCCGAAGGGGAACTCGAACATAATGTCCGTCGTACCCTTGGAGTAGTGGGCGAGCTTCTCGGTCGGGTGCGGGTAGAGCGAGAGCTTGGCACGCGGGATACCGATGGACTCGAACCAAGCGAGGCAGCCCTCGATCCAGCCCTGGTGGGCGGTCTGCCAATCGGCCGACGGGGCGATGAAGTATTCGATTTCCATCTGCTCGAACTCACGGGAGCGGAAGATGAAGTTGCGCGGGTTGATTTCGTTACGGAAGGCCTTACCAATTTGGGCGATACCGAACGGCAACTTCACGCGGCCGGTATCGACCACGTTCTTAAAGTTAATGAAGATACCCTGCGCCGTTTCGGGGCGGAGGTAAGCCGTCGCGGAAGCGTCCTGCATGGCGCCGACATACGTCTGGAACATCATGTTGAACGAGCGCGGCGGCGTCAGGGAGCCGGGCTTGCCGGTGGCGGGTGACGGGATGAGGGCATGCTCCTCGGGCTTCGCCTCCGTGTAGTCCTTGAGCGTGAGCGGTTCGAGGGCGCCCTGCTTGGCTAGCTTACGCTTCATCTCATTAGCCATCTCGTCGGCCTTGGCCGACATCGTCTCATCTTCGAGCACGGAAATATACCCGATGGTCTCGCCCGCCACGCGGACGGGGGCGAAGAACAGCTGGTCGGCGCGGTAGCGCATCTTGGACTCCTTACAATCGACCAGCGGGTCGGTGAAGTTTTCGATGTGGCCCGAAGCCTTCCACGTCGTGGGGTGGTGGATGATCGAGGAATCCAGACCGACGATGTCATCGCGACGGTGGACGAAGTCCTGCCACCAAGCCTGCTTGATGTTGTTCTTCAGTTCGACGCCGAGGGGGCCGTAGTCAAAGAAGCCGTTAAAACCGCCGTAAATATCGGAGGAAGGGAAGACAAACCCGCGGCGCTTGCACAGGTTGATGATGTTTTCCATCTTATCGGTCGGGTCGGCCATGGTTGGGTAAAACCTTTGCTTACCCCTTGGGACGGCAGCCCCGCAAGCCTCTTCCCTCAGCGAGGCTGGGGTTCGGTCGTCAAACCACGCGCTTTCTTGGTCCAAGTACGGGCCGCCTCGGAGACCGCCTTAAAAAGATCCGCCACCTCGGCGGCGGTGCCGCTCATCTTGGCCTCGGAGTCCTCCATCGAAGCCGTGAAGGACTCCAGGGCGGCCCGGGCATCGGCGAGGCGCACTTGGAGCTGGCCGATGGTTTCACCATCTAGGCGACGGTCGGCGTCGGCAGCGGCGGCGCGTAAGGCCGCACAGCTCTCCGTCAGACGGCGCGCTTTTGCCCCAAGGTTCTCGGCGGAGGTCACCTCGGCGAACGCGCCCGTCGAGGCCTCTAGTCGGGCCGAGAAAGCCGCCGCGCGGTCGGGATTCGTCTGTACGTAATGTTTATCGAGGTTCGCTTCGAGCTCTTGGGCGATCAAACCCAAGTCGCGGCTCGTCGCCCGTTCGAGTTCCTTCACCACCCGCTCGATGGCGCGCTGCCTGGTAAACCCGGAGGCGGGAATCTCGTCTTGGGCCAGCTGGGCTGGAAGTGGATCCTGCGCGTCCCAGAAAAGTTCAACCTGCAACATCCCTGAAGCTGGACTCACCGCGACGAGGTGGGCGCGGAGCCCACGCTGCACCTCTTCTTGTAAACGTTCACCGCGCAGACGGTCAGCGAAACCGCG
Organism: uncultured Opitutia bacterium; assembly: GCA_903895475.1. Lineage (GTDB taxonomy): Bacteria > Verrucomicrobiota > Verrucomicrobiia > Opitutales > UBA953 > UBA953. Next base: position 8,598 of record CAITUF010000098.1, read on the forward strand.
GTCTTCCAACGTATCTGGATCGAGGCTCAAGACGACCTCGGGGCGGAGGCGCTGCTCGGCATCTATAAAGAGCCCAATGGCGGAAACCTGCCCGACCACCACGCCTTGGACGCGCACGGGGGTGCCCGTCGAGATACCATACACCGAGAAAGCTGGGCGGAAGAGCACGCGGACCAAAGGGGCGTTCCAAGCCCGCCACCACGACCACAGCGCGACCCCGCACGTCAGCACGAGGAGCGCGAGCAACACGCCGCCAAGGGCGCGACGGCTCATCCGGCGGACTGTGGGTAGCTACCCAGCCACTTGACGATTTCGCAACGACCCTTGAGCGCAACGACGGCCTCTTGGACGGCAGACGAGTCCCAGTGGCCTGGGAAATCGATGAAGAAGAGGTATTCCCAAGCCCGGCGACGGCTCGGACGCGACTCGATGCGAATCAGGTTGATACCACGGTCGGAAAAAGAACTCAGGGCGGCCTGGAGTGCACCGGGCTCGTGCTTCAACGTGAGCACGACACTGGTCACCTCTTCTTTGGCACCGGTGGCGTTGCCCGTCAGCCCAATGACGAAGAACCGCGTCGCGTTATCGCGGCGATCCTGGATACCGCGGGCGAGGACGGGGACTCCGCGGGATTCGGCAGCGGTGGCGGAAGCGACGGCGGCGGCACCCTGGGGCTCGCGGGCGACCTGTTCGACGGCGGCGGCGGTGCTGTCGGTCTCGACCAAGGTCGCGTTAGGAGCATGCCGGGAGAGCCAACCGCGGCATTGGGCGAGGGCGATATCCTTGGACAGGACACGCGTCACGGTGTCGAGGGAGCCGAAGCCCACGAGGCACTGCTCGACGGCCAACGTTACTTGAGCGACGACCTTGAGTTCGGATTCCGCCAAGAGGTCAAGGGAGTGGCTCACGACGCCCTCGGTGGAGTTCTCCACCGGTACGACGCCGTAAGAAGCTTCGCCCGATTCGACGGCGGCAAAGATATCGCTAATCGAACGGAGCGGCAGGGACGGCACGCTGGAGCCAAAGGCCCGCAGCTGGGCCTGCTGCGTGAAGGAACCTTCGGGTCCGAGGTAGGCGACGGGCTTAGCCATCTGGGCGCCGATGGAAAGGGAGATCACTTCGCGGAAGACCGACCGGACGCCAGACGCCGGAATGTTCGGCGCCGCCTCGACGAGGGCGCTCAGGACCTGCTCTTCGCGCTGGGGGGCGTACACGGGTGCGCCCGACTTCAACTTCGCTTCACCGATCGCGCGCGCAACCTCGAGACGCTCGCCCAGCAGGCGTAACAGCTCACGATCGATGCGGTCAACCTCGCGGCGATGTTGGTCGAGGCTCATGCGGTCGGGGCAGAAGAATCGGCATCAGCCGGTGGATTTTCGAGCGCAACGGCGGCGGAAGTATCGGCGGCGGGCAGGCCCATTTCGACGTCACCGACGGCCACGGGCGTCGTGGCACGCGTAATCCATTCGGAAATCTGCGCGGGCGACAGGACATCGGACGCAGGTAACTCGCCCAGCGTGCGCAGGCCGGTGAAATCAAGAAACTGATCGGTCGTCCCGTATTGGATAGGACGGCCCGGGA
>CAITUF010000099.1 GCA_903895475.1 uncultured Opitutia bacterium
AGCTCGCGGGCGACGGCCTTAGGACCAGGCATACCCGTGTTCTCACGGGCGGCGAAGCCACGCTGCAGACTAAAGACCTCGCGCCAGCCCTTCGTGAAGGCGGCATCGGCCGTGAGTGCGGCCGCATCGGAAAGTTTATCGAGCGGCACGCCCGACTTTTCGGCGAGCGCGACGAGGCGGCCGACGGCATGGTGGGCGTGGCGGAAGGGCATGCCCTTAAGGACGAGCCAATCAGCGAGGTCGGTCGCGAGCAGGGCTGGATCGGAAGCCGCGGCGAGGCAACGCGCGCGATTGAAAGTCGTCCCACGCAAGGTGGCGGCGGCGACATCGAGTGACAGCAGAATCTGGTCAGCCGCGTCAAACAGCGGCGGCTTATCGTCTTGCAGGTCGCGGTTATACGTCAGCGGCAAGCCCTTGGTCAACGTGAGCAGGTGCGTCAACGAAGCCTGGAAGCGGGCGGCCTTACCGCGGAGGAGCTCCATCGAATCCGGATTACGCTTCTGCGGCATCAGCGAGGACCCCGTGGAGAACTCATCGGGCAGGCGCGCGAAACCGAATTCAGCGGTGGACCAAAGGATCATGTCTTCCGCCAAGCGGGAGAGGTGCACGCCGCAGAGTGCGGCGGCGAAGCAGAACTCCGTGGCGGGATCGCGGTCGGCGACGGCATCCATGGAGTTAGTCGTCACTTGGGGACGGCCCTTGGCATCGACGAAGCCGAGGAGCTTCGCGGTGATTTCGCGGCGAATGGGTAGCGTCGTCCCAGCAATCGCGCCAGAACCCAGCGGGCACCAATTAGCCGAAGCCGCGGCGGCGGCGAAACGTGTCCGGTCACGGCCGAACATTTCGGCGTAGGCCAAGAGATGGTGGGCAGCGGAGACCGGCTGGGCACGTTGGAGGTGCGTATACCCTGGCAGGATCACCGTGGCGTTGGCGGCGGCGAGTTCGACGAGCGCGCGGAGTAAGCCCACGAGCGATGCATCGACGGCGGCGGCTTGATCCTTAATCCAAAGACGGACGTCGGTAGCCACTTGGTCGTTACGCGAACGCGCGGTGTGTAGCTTGGCGGCAGCGGGCACGCGCTTTGTCAGTGCACTTTCGATATTCATGTGCACGTCTTCAAGCGCCTCGCTCCAGACGAATTTACCGGCGGCGATTTCCTTAGCGATGGCATCGAGGCCCTTGACGATGGCCGCGCATTCGCGAGCCGTCAGGATGCCAACCTGGGACAGCATTGTGGCATGGGCCTTGGAGCCACGGATATCTTGGGCCCAGAGGCGGCGATCGAACGAGACCGATTCACCGAAACGGAGCATCAATTCGGCGGGGCCGGCGCTGAACCGGCCGCCCCAAGTCGCTTGAGCCTTCTTACGTGCGGACATGAAGTAGGAATGCCCCTGACGGGCCCTGCAGGCAAGCAAGGATGCTTAGCGCTGGCTAACGGGCTTAGGCTGCGGCGCGGGAGCGGGCTGCGCCAAGGCGGCACCACCCTCTAAACGAATCACGACCTCACCAGGCTCAGCAACACCGAGGCGTTCGCGGGCTTGATCGCGGACGAATTCAGGGTCGCGGGTAAAACGATCGATGTAACGTGCGGTCTGATCACGCTGCCGCTCGATCGCATTAAAAGTGGCTTCTTTTTGCTTCTCGTTCATGCGCATCGTCTCGAGGCGCTCTTCCTCGTCCTGATACGTCGAGTAGACCAAGCCGACCACCGTGCAGAGCAAGAGGAAGCAGCTCCAAAGGATGAGCTTCTCGGTCTGAGGGTTGGCGGTGCGCTCCGGGCTCTCCATAAACGTGGACGCAGTGAAACCCGAATGCCTGCGGCGGGCGAGGGGAAAATCTCGCTCAGGGGGCCTTGGCGACCACCGCTGCCAGCGAGCCGCTGAACTCCATGAAAGCCCAGACCAAGACACCCGTCACGGAGACGTAGAGCCAAACGGGGAAGACCCAACGGGTGAGACGCTTGTGCTCCTCGAAGCGTTCGGCCTTAGCGAGCTTGACCGCCCAGATGATTAACGGCGTCACCACGATCGCCAGGGCGATGTGCGGGAAAAGGATGAGGTAGTACAGGGCTTTGTCCCAAGTCATCCCCGTTCCCTCGCGATAAATGATATTGGTCTGACCCACGGCGACCCAGAGGTGGACCTTAGAGGATAAGTAAAGCGCCAGGAAAAGAGCGGAGGTCACCACGGCCGCGCCCATGGCCTTGCCGTGGCCGATACGGTCACCGGCCTTGATCCGCAGGATCCCAATCACCAGAAAGACCGTGGCGAGGGCGTTCATACCGGCGACGGAGCGGGAAAGGATTTCGGTGGTGGATGCCATATTACTGGGAAAAAGACTGTTTTATTGAGAGAACGCAACCATCCAGCCCTAAAATCGGGCTTAATCTTCGCTTAAGCCCGCATCGTGTATAATTAACCTCCAACTCCTGCCTATGCACCCCCTCCGCTCCCTCACGCTCTGCCTGCTGCTCGGCAGTGCCGCCAGCTACGGCGCCGAAACTAAAGCCCCCGAAGTCAAGGCGACTGGCCCGGCCCTCATCAAGGCCGACAACGAACCGCCGGCCGCCAACAAGGTCACCATCACCGTTAAGGGCGACAAGCGGGTCATCGAGTCCAATGGTATTCCTGACCACAAGGTTTCCAAGTTCCCCAACCGCGGGAACCCCAACCCCATCTCCGAGCAGAAGTATCGCCTCGAAGTCCCGGCCAATCCGCAACCGAAGTCGGGTGCCGCCACCCGCATGATGTCGGCTTGGGGCGTAGCCCTGAACGGCGTGGTCTTCGACCCAGGCACCGCCGAGGTCTACAACGACGGAGACCGCAGCAGCCCTTGGCACTATGAGGCGTTATCCAGCAACAAGACCATGGGAACGACCCCGAAGATTAAGTCGGGCCTTGGCCTGGATGAAAACCACGGTCACGTGCAGCCCAACGGTGCCTACCACTACCACGGCCTCCCCACCCTGCTCCTCGAGCGCCTATCCGGCGGCGAAAAGCAGATGACCCACGTCGGCTGGGCGGCCGATGGCTACCCCGTGTACGCAATCTACGCCTACACTAAAGCCGAAGACCCGAAGAGCCCGCTTAAGAATATGAAGAGCAGCTATCGCCTCAAGACGGCCGACCGCGGCGGGGACGGAAAAACCACCCCGACGGGTAAGCCTGACGGCTCCTTTGGCCTCGACTTCGAATATGTAGCTGGCTTGGGCGACCTCGATGAATTCGGTGGCCGCTCTGGCGTGACCCCAGAATTCCCCAAGGGCACCTATTACTACGTCCTAACCGAGGACTACCCCTTCATCCCGCGTAAGCACAAAGGCACGGCGGACCCCTCCTTCAGTAAGCAGAACCTAGACGCGCACTCCAACCTCGGCGGCCAAGCGGGCGGCCCAGGTAAGGGTGGCAAGGGCAAGGGCGGACCCGGTAAGGGCGGCCCAGGCAAGGGTGGTCCCGGCGGACCTCCGCCCCTTGATGGCCCGCCTGGTGCAGCCCCAACTGAGCCCGCGGCCAAGAAGTAAGCTGCTAAAACTAAAGAGGCCTCCCACGCGGGAGGCCTCTTCGTTTATAAACGTCTCGAGACTTAGGCGCCTTCCTTCGGGTTGCGCTTCTTCTTCGGGGCTTCGGGTTCCGCGGCACCGTCGGCCTTCTTCGCGGGCTTCTGCCCCTGGATGGAGAAGGACGAGCCTTCGACTAACTTGAGTCGATTGCGGGCCGCCTCCGGGAGCTTGGCGCGCTGCTCTTCGGTGGTCACGTCACCCTCAAAGGTGACTTTGCCATCTGCGTCTTTAATCACCGCGTGCTTCTTGCCATCCTTCTGTTCCAACGAAACGGTGCCTTGGTCATCTGAAGCCACGGAGCTAGAAGAACTCTTTGCCCCTGGGCCGCCTAGGCTGAAGCTAAAGGACTGCGAGCGCTGTTGCACCGTGCCACCTTGAGCATTGGGTAATTGGTCAGGCACCGGCGCACCCTGGGCAAAGCCCGGCACACCGATCGGCGGAATGGGCAAGCCGCGGGCACGCATTTGCTCGAGTTGCTTGAGAACCTCGGGCGGCAAACCTTGGTTCGGCCCGATGATGACGACATGTCCTGGGCCGACTTGCGTGACAGTCCCATTGCCAGCCGGCAGGCTACCGAGGTCAATCTGCTGACCGTTCACGGTGATGCGCAGCGGGTTGGTCGCATCGGGGGCCGGCGCTGTAGCAGCCGAGCGAGCCGTGGGCGCGGGACGCTCGAAGACGGCCTTTTCGGTCAGTTCCACTTCGATGGTCTTGACCGCCGACTCGCGGACGGCGACGAGCTTCAGCTTATCACCGGGCTTACGCATACGGACGAGGGTGCGGAACTGATCAGGCGACACTAGCACCTGGTCGTCGAGGCGCGTCAGGATATCACCGACCTCAACCTTTCCCGCCGAAGGCCCCTTGGGGTCGACGATGATGACATTAACGCCAACCCCGTCGGGCATGGTCACCCCCGCTTTCCCCCGGAGTTCTTCGGTCAAAGAATTCACGTATAAACCAATGTAGGCTTGGGGGACGAGGGCGGCCTTGGTGGCCGTCGAAGCCGCGGGAGGCGACAGCGGAGCGGACTTATCTTGGGCAACCAAGGGGCCGACGAGGCCGGCAAGCATCAGCATGTGCAACGGAATCTGGTGGAGGGAGTGCATGACGGTATTATTAATATTAAGCGGAGAGGTTCAGCGGATTTGTTCAATAAGTTTCCATGGGAATCAGCCCGAACTGCTCGCTGGGCGAATAGTTAATGAGGCGGGTATTCGTACGACGGTCTTCCCACTGCGTCTCATTACTCCAGCGGACCCGGACGGGGCGGGCAAAGGAGCCATCCGCCAGCCGGACGGGGGCAAAGACATCGACCGCGGCGGGCGGCTGTTCGGCGCGGACCAGTTGATACTCCGGGGCGGCGGTCACCGGTGCGCGGGTGAAGAAGAGGAACCCAAGCAGGCCAGCCGCAGCGGCGGAGAGGACCGCCGACCAGCGCAAGATAACGCCACGGGCGGCGGGCGAGGCCGCGGCGACCGGCGCATCCAGGGCGCGGCCGATAGCGCTGACCACCGCGGGACCAGGGGAGCGGGGGCGTAAACGGCGCAAGGCGGATTCGATATCTTGATCTTCGTTATTCATAAGTGCGGGCGGTGACGAGGCGGCGAAGCGCCTCCATGGCATAGCGCCACCGCGAGGCGGCGGTGTTAGGAGAAATCTCCAGCTGGGCGCCAATCTGCTCGAAAGTGAGTTCACCCCAAATCTTCAGGACCACGACTTCGCGTTGTTCTGCCGACAGCGCCGGGAGTGAACTCGCCAACGCTTGGAGCCGGGGATCGGCCTCGGGCTCAAAATCCGCTACCGCCGCTGCGTCGACGGACACCACCTGCTCACGTAGGGCGCGGCGATCCGTCCGGCGATGGAGGTCTAACGCGGCCCGGCGAATCGAAGTCACCACTAGGGCGTTGGGGTTGCCGGGAAGGTGACGTTGATGTTTCCAAAAGCGAACAAATGCCTCCTGCAGGACATCGTCGGCATCGGCATCCGAGCGGGTCCACTGGCGCGCGATCAACCGGAGCCGGGCGCCGTGTTCGGCGAACCAGGCCCGCCAGTCTTGCTCGGAATGGGCATCGTTCATGTGAAACTAAAAGGGAGCGACAGCGGGGGGCGGATTTGTCTACCCTCGGGCACCAGTCTACCCCCCCGCCTAAAATGGTCAAAGCAGTTGCGAAAGGCCCCGAGGCTCACTTACTCGCCCCCAGATGCCCGCCGAACCCATTAGCCCACCACAAAGCGGCTTTTTCCGCTCCGTCATCCGCTGGTTCGATGCGGACTATGTCCCCGAGGGGGTGGCGGCGCTGCAAAGTGGCCCCAAGAAGATCGATTGGCCCCGGACCATCCCTTTCTTGATTCTACACCTCTCCTGCCTCGGCGTCATCTGGGTCGGGGCCAGCCCCATCGCCGTCTGGTCCGCGGTGGGCTTCTACTTCTTCCGCATGTTTGCGATCACGGGCTTCCTGCACCGTTACTTCTCGCACAAGACCTATTCCACCTCCCGAACCTTCCAATTCATCATGGCCCTGTGGACGGCACTCGCGGTCCAGCGCGGAGCGCTTTGGTGGGCCTGCACCCACCGCCACCACCACAAGCATTCGGACGAAGAAGAGGATAAGCACTCGCCGGTCGTCGATGGATTCTGGTGGTCGCATATCGGGTGGATTACCTCCAAGCGGAATTTTCCCACGGACTACTCGAAAATTACGGACCTAGCAAAATACCCCGAACTCGTTTTCCTCAATCGCTTCGATGTCCTGATTCCCCTTTTGGCCGGCATCGCGATGTACGGCACCGGCGCTTGGCTGGGCGCCCAAGGCTACGACATTAACGGACCGCAGATGCTCGTCTGGAGCCTCATCTCGACGGTCGTGCTCTTCCATGGCACCGCTTGCATCAACTCGCTCGCGCACGTCTGGGGCACCAAGCGCTTCAAAACCACTGGTGACGAGTCCCGAAACTCCCTGATCCTCACGCTCATCACGCTCGGCGAAGGCTGGCACAATAATCACCACCGGTATCAGGCGACGACGAAGCAAGGCTTCTACTGGTGGGAATTCGACCCGACCTACTACGGCCTCAAGGTGCTGTCTTGGATGGGGCTAATCTGGGGCTTAAAGGGCGTCCCGGATTCCGTCTACGAAGAAGCCGAGCGGACGAAGGCTGAAGCCGCGGTGCCACGTGCGTGAACGAATCGCGATCATCGGCTCTGGGATTGGTGGGCTAGGTTGCCTCCATTTTCTCTCTGCGCACCATGACGTGACGGTCTTCGACCGGGACACGCGTCCCGGCGGCCATGCGCACACCATCGACGTGCCGGCGAACCAAGCGGGCCGGACGCAACCGATGGACACGGGGTTCATGGTCTTCAACGAAGTGACCTACCCGCATCTCTGTCGGCTCTTCCGCGATCTCGACGTCGCCTGGAAAAAGGCGCCGATGTCGTTCTCGGTTCGCCACGACCCAACGGGGATTGAGTGGTGCGGCGCGTCCTTCAGCCATCTGTTCGCCCAGAAGCGCAACCTCTTCAGCCTGCGTTTCTGGCGGTTCCTCCTGCAGATCAAACGTTTCAACCAACTGGCCAAGACGGGCTGGCAAACCGCCGAGGCGGAAACTACGTCGCTGCGCGACTGGTGCGACCGCCATGACTTCGGCGCTGACTTCCGCGAGCTCTACCTCATCCCGATGAGTTCAGCGGTCTGGTCGACGCCACCCGAAAAGATGCTGGGCTTCCCGGCCGCCGCCCTGCTCCGTTTCTTCCATAACCACGGCTTCCTCGGACTCGACACCCAGCACCAGTGGCTGACGCCCGTCAATGGTTCCCGCACCTACGTGCAGGCCCTGCTTGAGCGGCATCCGGCAAAACTACGGCTCGGCGCAGCGGTCAGTGCAGTCCGACGGTCTGGAGACCAGGTGCTCGTCGCCACCGCCGTCGGTGAAGAAGCGTTCGACCGCGTGATCTTAGCGAGCCACGCGGACCAATCGCTCGCGCTCCTCGCCGACGCCGAGGCGACCGAACGGGCCGTCCTGCAGCCGTTCACCTACAATCAAAACGTAGCCTTAGTCCACTCGGACCCGAGCCCAATGCCCAAGGCTAAACGCGCGTGGTCAGCGTGGAACTACCAGACTTGGCGGACCGCCAGCGGCGAAGCGACTTCGACGCATTACTGGATGAACGCGTTGCAGGGCCTGGAACCGCAACGGCCTTTCTTCGTCACCATCAACCACCCAGAAAAAATCGCGGCGGACAAGGTGCTCAAGACTATCCCCGTGGAGCACCCGATGTTCTCACTCGAAGCGATGGCGGCCCAAGGAAAAGTCCAAGCCCTGAACGAACGGCCCGGCGCCCGCGTGCACTTTGCGGGGGCGTGGCAACGTTACGGCTTCCACGAGGATGGCCTCTGGTCCGCGCATCGACTCTGCAGTTTCCTACTCGGTCGCGACGCCTGGACAGCCTAAGCCTGGAACTTGAAGTCGGCGGCCTTCCGCTCAAAGCCCTGCGCCTGAAAGAGCTCGGCACGCTCCATGGAGATAATTCCCGCCACATAGGTATCGGGAATCCGCTCCAGCCGCGTGTTATAGAACGTCGTGATATCATTCGCGTAGGCCCGGGCTAACGCGATGCGGTCCTCCGTCTCGGTGAGGTGCTTCATCAGGCTATTAAAAGACTGATCCGCCTTCAGCTCAGGGTAGCTCTCCACCACCGCCAACAAAGAAGACGCAACCGCCGAAACCGGGGCCGCGCCAGCCTGCGCGCGCAAGGTCGCAATGGTCGTCTGCAAGGCGGCTTCATGGTTCCGGTAGCCCTGGAGGCAGGCGACTAGCGGAGGAATGAGGTCGGCCCGACGCTTCAACTGCACATCAATCAGCGAGTGGCCTTGGCGGACGCGATTCCGCAGGCCAACTAAACTATTGAAGACCATCCAAACCCACCCGGCGGCCCACGCGAACAAGTAGCCGGCCGCCAGCACGAAGACCGCTGGGTGGTAGAGGATAAAGAGGAAAAACTGACAAGCCACGAGGACAGCGATCAGGCCGAAGATGTTGCATAACCAATAGGTGGTGTTCTTACCGGCGCTCACTTCGCTCTCCTTACGCGGCGTGATGATGAACATCTCCGCCTTCGGGTCCTGGACGATTTGCGGAGCCACGATGTCGGACCGCTCGGACGCCCGACCCCGAACGAACAGTTGCGTCCCAACCGGCAAACCCGATTCCCGGAATCGCCGGCGCCCAGTGGAGTCGGAAATTCCCTCTCTCGGTCCCTTGGCGAAGTAAAGGTCATCGTCACGCGAAGCCGTCTTAGAGAAAAGCTCGAGTGTTTCAAGGGCGGCCCCACGGGGATGGACCCAGAGAAAACCGAACTCATCCTTCAAGTAAAACCCTTGCGTATAGTCATTACCCGCCACGGTCGTCCAACCACTACGGAGAACTCGCCGGGTGCGGGTTCGTCCTTTATCATCCGTATAGGTTTCAGTCTCCCAGCGCTCCCACTGCTCATCGACGCTCCAATTGTAGAGGACACACGGGCGGCCCGAGAGGTAGGCCTGGAACGGGGTGGAAGTAACGCAGGCGCCCACAACCTCGACCTCGCCGATAAAGACCCCCAAGGTCTTGCTGAGCGGGGTATCGTCGAGCAAGCGACGCTTTCGGCCCGCACTGAGGCCACACAAAAGCAGGATGAATCCTAAGGCGAGGAAGATGGGACCCGCGGGGCTAAGTTCGGCGGCTAACACCTCGCCAGCATGACCCGCCTCGGTCACCTTTGGCAAGCGTAGGCGGGCACTTGCACCCGCGGGGATTCCTGCCACTTTAAAACCACGATGGTCCGACTCTACGATGCGCAAGTCATGCACGCCCGGCTTTGGCCGAAGCGGCACGGCTTCACCCATCGGGTCTTTTGTTTTGCAGTAGAATTAAGCGCCTTTGGCCGCATCGGCGAAGGCCTCGCACTCCTCGGAGAAAAAGGCTGGGCGCCCTACCAAGTGCACGCGGCTGACTTCCTGCCGGCGGCGGCCGTCTTCGGAGCCGAAGGGGTCCCGCAGGATTTCGGGGGTCCCGCCGCGACCCTTGACCAGCGGGTGCGGGCCTTCTGTGCGGCCCATGGCGAGACGCTCGACCCGACGGCACGCATCACGCTCATCGCGATGCCCCGGGCTTTTGGGAAAAGCTATAACCCCGTCGTCTTTTTCTTGGTCCACCAAGGCGGACGGCTCCACTGCGGCATCGCCGAAGTCCACAACACGTTTGGCGAACGGAAGGCTTGGTTCCTAGGGCCGGACTGTCGGCGACTCGGTCCAGCCGGTGAAGAATCCCTCGTCCTCCGGACCCCTAAGCGTTTCTACGTGTCACCGTTTTCAGGCCTCGATACCGAATTTGAATTTACCCTCCGCTCGCCGGATGGCCGCCTCGCGGTCGGCGTCGACCACTTTGAAGAGGGGCGGAAGACGTTAATCAGCACATGGACTGGTCAGGCGGTCCCGCTTACGGACAGTCGGCTCGCTTGGCTGACGCTAAAAGTCCCCCTATTGATCCTCAAAGTCGTGGCCTTAATCCATCTCCATGCCGCTTGGCTTTGGCTGGTGAAAAAACTTCCTTTTCGCCGCAAGGGAGATGACATCCCCCTCCAGCGTAATCTGCGCCACCCCACCCCCGAACTCCTCCGCAAAGAATGACCTCCGCCGCCCCCCTTAGCATCGACGAGGCTTGCTCCCGCGGAGGCTTCGCCCGCCGGCTGGTCCTACGCGAACTTCGTCGGATGCGCCGGTCGCAGCTGCGCCTAACCTTGCCGACGGGTGAGACGCTCGTCCTCGGCGACGCGGCCTTTACTGGAAAGCCCGCGGAGGTTCACCTCTCCGACGAAAACTTCTTCCGCCGCATCGTTCTGGCCGCGGATATCGGCCTCACCGAATCTTACATGGACGGCGAGTGGGATTCACCAGACCTCCGTGCGGTCATTGGTTTCTTCATCCAAAACGTGGATCACACGCCGGGCATGTCCGGTTCGGCGGCGCGGGGTGCCGCCCTCGGTCTCCTGCGTATCGCCGACCGCATCGGCCATCTGCTGCGGCCGAACTCCAAACAGGTTGTCCGCCGTAATATCTCCGAGCACTACGACGTCTCCAACGACTTCTTCCAGTTATTCTTGGATCCATCGATGATGTATTCATCGGCCCGCTGGGAAGGCGCCACCACCCTCGAGCAGGCGCAAGCCAACAAGAACGAGTCGCTCTGCCGCTTCCTGCAGCTTAAGCCCACGGACCACGTGATCGAGATCGGCACTGGCTGGGGCGGCTGGGCCCTACACGCCGTCAAGAAATACGGCTGCCGCGTCACCTCGCTGACCATCTCGCAGGCCCAGCACGACCTCGCCGTTGAACGAGTCCGGGCGGCGGGCTTAGCTGACCGCATTACGGTGAAGCTTGAGGACTTCCGCGACCACCAAGGCCAGTACGATAAATGCGTCTCCATCGAGATGATGGAAGCCTTAGGCCATAAATACCTCCCGGCCTTCTGCACCTCCATCGGGCGGCTCCTGAAGCCCGCGGGCCTAGCGGCCTTCCAGTATATCACCTGCCCCGATAGTCGTTACGACGAGTTCCGCCGGGGCGTCGACTTCATCCAGAAGCACATCTTCCCAGGCTCCTTACTGCTCTCGATCAACCGCGTGAACCAGCTCATGACAAAAGAGAGTGGCTTCCAGTTGCATCGCCTCGAGGAATTTGGCCTCGATTACGCGCGTACGCTCGATGCTTGGTGCCAAGCCTTTGAGGCCAAGCTCGACCAAGTCCGCGCCATGGGCTTCGATGAACGCTTCATCCGCAAGTGGCGCCTTTATTTCCGCTACTGCGAAGCCGCCTTTGCGCACCGCAACATCGGGGTCGTCCAAGCCCTCTACGTCCGCCCCAACCACCCTTCCATCTAATATGAAAACCCGTAACGCTCTCATCGTCTACTTCATCCTCGTCCTCGTCGCCATGACCTGGGTGTCGTGGTATGCCTGCACGGCACCCACCATCACATCACTGGCGCAATACGCCGCCATCACGGGCAAGGAAGGCCTCAACGTGGTGGATGGCTACGTCACCGTCTGCAGCGAGCCTTGGGGCCTCGCCACGATGTTCGATGCTTACTTCGGCTTCCTGGCGTTTTGGCTCTACGTCGCCTGGCGCGAACGCTCCGGGCTCTCGCGTGTGGTTTGGTTTGTGGCGCTGATGGCCCTCGGCAACTTTGCCATCGCTGGTTATGCGCTAGCCTGCCTCTTCACGGCCCCGGCGGACGCTAGCCTCGAAACAATCTTCTTTACCCGCAAGCAAGCCTGATGGGACGACTCCGTGCTTGGCTGAAACAGAAGGTCAGCGATCCCTTACTCGCGCTACTGAAGCGCGGCCTCTCGCCCCACGACCTCGCCTTGGCTGCCGTCGTCAGCTTCGGCGTAGCCATTAACCCCATCATCGGGTCGACGACCGTCCTCTGCCTCATTGCAGGCCGTCTCCTGCGCCTCAACCACCTCGTGATGCAGACGGTCAACTACTTGGCTTACCCGCTGCAGTTTATCTTACTAGTACCCTTCGTCCGACTCGGGGAGTTCATGACGGGCGCGGAGGCCCTCCCGCTCAGCCCCAGCCTCTTGATTGAAGAATTCCAGAAGTCCTTCTGGGGGTTCGTCGCAAAATTCGGCATGGCCTATGTCCATGGGCTCTTAGGCTGGGTATTAGTCGTGCCAGTCACTTGCTTCGGCCTATACTTTTTACTCACCCGGCTCTTCCGTCGGCTTTGCACCGCCCCCTCTCCCGCTCCATGAATCCTAGCCCCCTCGGACAGCTCCTCTTTGATTTCATCTACATCCTAATCCTCGCGGGGATTTTCTTCACGGCGACCTGGGTCGTGGCCAAGGTGCTCAATAACTGGTCGATCGTTGATGTCGCCTGGTCCTACGGCTTTGCACTGGTTGGCCTCTGGGTCCTCACCTCCTTCTCTTGGAACGCCCGTGACCCCTTCCTATGGCTGGCCGCAGCCACGACCGTCTGGAGCTTACGTCTCGGGACGCACCTAGCGATTCGTGTCCTCGGACACCTCGACCGTGAAGACGGTCGCTACCTGAAGATGCGGGCGGAATGGGGTAAGTGGACGGGGCTCAAGATGTACCGCTTCTACCTCTATCAAGCCGTGGCGCTGGCCTTACTGCTTTTGCCCCTAATTTCCGCGGCCGGGTCCACGCCCAAGGAAGCCGGGCACATGGCCGCCTGGCATTGGGCCGGCCTGTTCATCTTCGCCTTGGGCATGTTGGGTGAAGGGCTCGCGGACGCCCAACTGGCCGCCTTCAAGCGCCACCCCGACAACCGTGGAAAAGTCTGTGCGACCGGCCTCTGGGCGTGGACGCGTCACCCCAATTATTTCTTCGAATGGCTTATCTGGGTCGGCTTCGCCTTGCTGGCCTTCAACCAAAGCTACTGGGGCATCCCCGGCTTCGCCTGCGCGGGCGTTATGTACTATCTCCTCACCCGGGTAACGGGTATCCCCCTGACGGAGGCCCAGCTTTTGGCCTCCAAGGGGCCGGCTTACGCCGACTACCAAAGTCGGGTGCCGGCCTTCTGGCCACGGAAGCCCACGGCGTAATTTCTGGTGGTCCGGGTTGCCACCGAGAAGGAAAACGGCACTTTTCTCGGTGTGCCGCTCATCGACACCATCCTCGCCAAAGACCTCCTCCCCGACGGTGCCATCCGCTGGGGCATTCGCCGCCTGCTCAAACAGCGACTGCATGACGAACGCCCTGACGACAACGTTGAGCGCACCCGCCAAGTCGACCGCTTCGCCGCCCAACTGCGCTCGATGCCCGTCGCCGTTGAAACCCAAGCCGCCAACGAGCAGCACTACGAAGTCCCGGCCGCTTTTTATAAACTCAGTCTGGGACCCCGCCTAAAATACTCCTCCTGCTTTTACACCACAGGAACAGAAACCATCGCCCAAGCCGAGGAAACGATGCTGGCGCTCACCTGTAAGCGGGCTGAGCTGGCCGACGGCATGGAAATCCTCGAACTCGGTTGTGGCTGGGGTTCACTCACCCTTTGGATGGCTGAGCACTACCCTAACGCCCGCATCACCGCCGTCTCCAACTCCGCCTCCCAGCGCGCCCATATCGAGGGCGAGTGCGCTCAGCGCGGTTTCCGCAACGTCCGTATCATCACGCAGGACATGAACCTCTTCGCCGCCGAAGCGAGTCGGTTTGACCGGGTGGTTTCGGTCGAGATGTTCGAGCACATGAAGAACTGGGCGGAGCTCATGCGCCGCATCGGTAGCTGGCTCAAGCCGGGCGGAAAGCTCTTTTTCCACGTCTTCACCCACCGCGACATCGCGTATCACTTCGAGCCGAAGGACGGATCCGACTGGATGTCCCGGCACTTCTTCACAGGCGGGATCATGCCCTCCAACGACCTAGCGATGCGCTTCCAGGACGACCTTAAGCTCGAGACGCACTGGGAAGTGGAAGGTCGGCACTACGGACAGACGGCTGAGCACTGGCTACAGAATACCGATGCTCACCGTGACGAGGTCCTGCGAATCTTTGCGGAGACGTACGGCCCAGCGCACGCCCGCAAATGGCTGGCCTACTGGCGCGTCTTCTTCATGGCCTGTGCCGAGCTCTGGAACTTCCGGGGCGGCGCGGAGTGGATGGTTTGCCACTACCGCTTCGCTAAGAAGTAAGCCCTGTAAGTCCACGTTTGCCTCCGGGCCTTTCCAGCGTTTGCTCGGCGCATGCAGAGCTACGAAGAGAATGGCGTGCCGATGGAACGTTGGCGAATCGGTGCGTCGACCTATGAGACCTGCCTCACGCGCGGTGCCCGGCTCCTCCGCTGGCGCTTAAGCCTACCCAGCGGTAACCGGGAAATCCTGCATTGGCCAGCTGGGGCGGACTTCGCGACCGACAAGATCGGCCTCGTCCGTGGCGGTAATCCCATCCTCTTTCCGTTCATGGGCCGTAACTATGCGGACGGCGAAAAGTTTGCGTGGAAAGATGCCGAAGGTGTTAAACGCCCAATGCCCCAGCATGGCTTCGCGCGCGACTGTCGCTTTGAAATCATCGAGAGCAGCGACCGCCATGCGCTCGTACGCATGGTGCCCGACGACCGGGCCCGCGCGTGCTACCCATTCGCTTACGAATTCCGTATCCGCTACGAATTCCGTGAACTCTTCCTGCGCTGCACCTTCGAGTTTGAGAACCAAGATAGCCACCCCTTGCCCTGGTGCGCTGGGCATCATTTCTACTTCACCCTCCCGTGGCACGCGGGCCTTAACCGGCACGACTACCTGCTGAAGATTGGCTCCAAGAAACAGTGGCGCCACGCCGCCGACGGCAAACTCATCCCCTTTGGTGAACTCAAGGGCCGGAGCGAGTTCGCCTTCGACGACCCGCACCTGCCTGACTGCATTTTCACAAACCTCAAGGATGCGACCGTTTCCTTCGGCCCGCGCTCCGGCGAAGAAAACCTCTCCGTGAAAGTTGGGGAAGAACCGATTCCGGATGCCTGGACGACCATCGTCACGTGGACGCCCGACGCGGAAGCGCCGTTCTATTGCGTCGAGCCTTGGATGGGCCCGCCCAATAGCCCCGAACACAAGAACGGGCTCCGTTTTGCGGAGCCCGGTCGGGTGGAGACTTTCGTTACCGAGGTCTCCTTACTGTAAGCAATCGGCGATCGCCGACGGCTTACTTATTGCCCGCTCGCTCGATCGGCAGACGGGTACCTGGAGCCTTCTTGGTCGGCGCCGTGGTGGTAGCTGGCTTAGCAGCAGGGGTCGTCAAAGCAGGAACTGGGACGAGGCCACCATTGTCGATGATGAGGGGAGAACCGGTGAAGACCGGGCCGCCATCGGTGACAGGGCTAGGGGCCTTGTCTGGGCCGAAGCAGCCGACGAGGACCAAAGAGAGAGCGGAGAGAACGAACAGGTTGCGTGCCATGACGGTGGAGTTAGGTTGGACGGACTTTACCGAGCATGACCTCCCGCTCAAGCGCAGATTCTCATCCCCACGTGCTCTTCATTTGCACGGGCAACTTCTACCGGAGCCGCCATGCGGAGGCCCTGTTCAATTGGCACGCCCACCGCGACGGGCTGCCTTTTCGGGCCTTTTCCCGTGGGCTCCTGACTTCCATGGTGGCCGACGAGCCGACCCGAATTTCCGTCGATACGCGGGCCCGACTCAAGCACCTGGGCATCCCCGAGGACCTTACCGGACCCGAGCCAGTCCAGCTACGGCCGGAAGACCTCGCCCGGGCCCATCGCGCCATCGCCCTTAAGAAAGACGAGCATTACGCCATGATGCTCAAGGCTCACCCCGAGTGGGCCGACCGGATCGACTACTGGCAGGTCCACGACATCGACTTCGCCCAACCAGCAGACGCACTCCCTCAGATTGAGGCGCAAGTCCTCAGTCTAGTGGAGTCGTTCCGGAAGAACGGTTAAGTCGGCTTAGGCCGTTGCGCCCGCATCGGCGCGGCGCAAGGACTCGAGCATCTCCGCCGCATCCTTCAGAAGCGCACGCAGTTCGGCCATCGTTTCGGCACCCACGTCTGCCTTCGTCAAAGCGGCTTCCTTCAAAGCTTCCGAGCGAGCGGCTAATTCCTTGGCCAGCTCATGCGCCGCGGTGATGGTCCGGGCCTTGAGTTCGCGGGTGTGCGCATCGAGGCGGGCCGCCAGCTTATCGATATCCGAACCCAGCGTGCGGCTCTTCTCCTTCAACTCAGCGGCGAGGATACGGGCGTCGGGGACGCGACGGAGGTCTTGGACGAGGCCAATCTTTTCGAGGGACCAGATGATCCACTTCGTCGGGTCGAACTGCCAAGCCTTCACGCCATTACGGTAGTCGTGCTGGAACTCGTGGTGGTAGTTATGGTAACCCTCGCCGAAGGTGAGCAAAGCCACGGCGCCAGAGTCGCGGGCGCTGTGGGTGGTCGAGTAAGGGCGACGGCCAATCATGTGGCAGAGCGAGTTGATGCAGAAGGTGCCCTGCTGGACCACGACCGTACGGAGCAATCCAGCGATGAGGAAGGCGGCTAGGGCAGTCATCCAGGGAGCCTCGTAGTTATTGAAGTAACCCCACGCCCAGCCCAACAGGGTCGGGGTGATGAAGCCGACGGTGAGACCAATCCATTGGACGTAGCGGTGCTGCCACATCACGAGCGGGTCAGCCTCGAGATCCTTCACGTTAGTGACGGGAGGCTTTGGCTTCAGGCGGAAGAGTAACCAGCCAATATGGGCGTAAAAGAA
>CAITUF010000100.1 GCA_903895475.1 uncultured Opitutia bacterium
ACGACGACTTCAATCCAAGCCTTGCCAATCGGGTTACCCGAGTTGTCGAGCGCTTCGCCGTAGGCACGCACCACGAAGGTGTCGGAGCGGGCCGTCAGGTTGGGTCCGATGGAGTTCAGTACATCCTTCTGCGTGACGATGCCTGGTGCGCCCAGCCCAGCACTGACCGTACCTTGGCTGCCGGTCTTACTCATCGAGCGGAGTGTCGGGAAACGGTCTTGGGCCGGCAAAGGCAGGTAGGGCGCCGAGAGCGCTTGGCCCGGTACGGCCGCGAACGTGCCACCGGCATTGTTGATGGCCTGGTCATTGATGCTGGTCGAGTCGATGGCCGCCTGCAGCGCGCCCTTCAGGCCAAAGTTATCCGAGGCCACTAAACGCCGATTGATAAAGTCGGAGAGTGACATGAACGGTCCGCGTTTCCGAACTTCCTTCACCACCGCAGCGGCGAGGGTGTCGATTTCGGGGTCGGGGAGTTCGCGGTACGCCGTCCAGGGGGAGGTGGCACCGTCGTTATTACCGAAGGCGCGGGCGAAGCGGGTGAGCGCGGTGCCCGTGGAGACGCCCGAAGCGTCGGGAATCTTCTGGCCGCGCAGCGAGCCGAGGACCGCCTTCCAGGCTGCCTTGGAGGTCGAGTTAACGTTGAAGCCGCCGTCGTAGAGCGAGTTCGTTGGGATGAACGCCGGGTGGGGAAAAGCGAACGGTTGGCCGCCCGTCGCCGGTGCATAGGCGACGCGCTTGTTGGCGAGCGGGTTGCTGCCCTTGTCGAGGGCGTCTTTAATGCCAGAAATCTTCGTGAGGTCGGTCACGCCGTTGGCGGTCAGCGCGAGGGCTTGATCAGATTTCACCTTCGGGTCAATCGGCAGGTTGGGGCCGCTCGGCCACGCCGAGGCGTTATCGCTGTAGGAGGTGACCTGCGCATTCAGGCCGCTGAAGAAGTAACTATCCCAGAGCGCAAGGTTCGCGGCGAAGGCGTCGTCGGTACGGACGTTTGCATTGTGGCGCACGACACTCGAGCCGCTGGCTTTGGCGACGTAGCCGTGCTCGATGACGGCTTCCTCGCCGCCGCCCTTGGTGCCTGGCCAATCGCAGACCTTGGTGAGACTCTTAATGCCCGGGTGGGCGAAGGAGGCTCCCACGGTGAGGTCAGCTTCCGTGCTAGTCTGCGCCGTCGCAGCATCGCCGAGTTGGGCGAGCGAGAGGAGTGGGCGACGCGGAATCGGGAAGAGCACGACGTTAGTATTGCCGCCTTGGCCGACGAGGACGCTCTTGCCCCAGTAGCCACGGTTGCGGCTGGAGTTGTCGAGGTCGTACAATTTGTTGACGCCGAGTTGATCGACGGCGCGTTGGCTCATGATCCAATTGGCGGGGGCATGCGTCTTGCCATCGTACGCCCACATGAAGGCCTGCGAGGCGCGCGTGCTAAAGACATAAGGTGACATCGGCGCAGAGCGCATTTCCTCCGGAGTCTTCATCCGGTCGAAGTCGCCGTTCGGGACGTAGGCGCTGCTCTGTGGATACCAGTTGTTGCCCGCGTTAGTCTCCCTGGCACCACGCGCCAACATGTCCAAGATAAAGAACTTCTGCTTGTCGACGGCGCTGCCGGCATTGGACCACGCCGCTTGGTTCTGGCCAGCAAAGCGGAGGATCGTGACCGGAGCTAACTGGAGCGAACGGGACCACTGGCTACCGAAGCCTTGCTGGGCGCCAAACTCGGGATCGCTGTTCACGGTGTAGCCGCTGTTCGCATTGCCGTACATCGGCCAGCCGGTGGTCATGCAGCGCAAGTTCAGCAGGAGCGGTTCATTGACGAGTTCGACGCCCCGGACCGCCCCTTGTCCGCCCGCTTGACGGGTATCATCGGTGGTGCCGAACCAGCGTCGGCCCCAGCTGAGCTGTTGGTTGTTGTGGCTGAATTCGTTGAGTAGGTAAAAGTTCCATTGTTGGTAGCCGCCATCGACGACGTGGCCGCCGCCGCGGATGCTGTTGTTGAGGAACATAGTTCCACCGAGAGCCACGCCGCCTTCATTGCGGACGCGGACGTTGAGTGAGAGGTTGCGCGCGGTGGCGATCGAGTTGAGCGAGGGGATGGTGCCATCCCAGCCGGGTAGCACGTTTTGGACCGCCTGCAGCGTGACGTTGGTCGCCGGGACAATGGCGGCACCCGCGGAATTGCGCAGACCCGCATAGGCATCAATCGGGAAGAACATACGGCTCTGCTCTTCGTAGACGAAGTCTCCGGGCACCTGGTTGTTGCCGTTGGTCTCGAACTTTCGCAGCGGTCCCTTCGTCGAGCTGAGGACGCGGACTTCGCCGGGCTCGAGGCGGAAGATGTTGCTCGGCGAGGTACCATTGCTGGAGCCGGCCACGGCGCGGAAGGAGAATTCGCGGCCTTCTTCAAAGCTCGTCCCTGGGAAGACGTCGCCGATGATTTGGCCCCCGACGTAGAACTCGAAGAGGTGCGAGAGCGAGTAGGCATTCATCAGCATCGCGATGCCTTCGAACTCGAGTGCGCTGTCGTACGGATTATGAACCGTGATGAGTGGGTCGACCGCAATGCCGAGCATGTCGTCATTCCAGACCACCGAATACATCAAGGAAAAGCGGATGATACTCGGGGCGACCTTCATCGACGTTGGCCAGAGGCGGGTCGTGGCGAGGCGTGGCGAGTCATACGAGGAATCGCTGGGCTCAGAGCCAGTGCGGCCCGTCGGTGTCCCGATGCCGGCCGTCGATTGCGTCGTGGGGTTCATCGAGCCGCCTTCGGCGCGGTAAGGCGGACCCGATTCCGAACTGTAGTTGTTGCGGTAGTGGTAATCATTGGTCGAGCCTCCGCCTGGATAAGTACCGAAGAAGCCGGACGGGCTGACAGGGAAGGTTGCCGTGCCTTGTTTGGCAACAGGCACGCCGCGGTCGCCGGCGGCGTAGGAGAGCGGTTCGATGCCGCGAGCCATGACCGTAGCACTGTCGGACACGGCGTCCTGCCCGCGGATTTTGTTCTGGGCACCAGCGGTCTCGAGCTCGCGCTTGTACATGCGGTAGTAATTTCGGTACAGGTCCCAGGTCGGGCCGCGGATGATGCGGTTGTCGAGGTTATCGGTATCGGCGGGGCCAAGGCCGGAGAAGGGCGACGGCCGCGGGACGACCCCGGTGAAGAAATTGCTGCGGAGCGGGATCTCGTAGACGAAGCCCATGCGCTCGGGTGTCTCACCGCCGTTGAGGTTTTTGAGCGTCGCGTAGCCAGACCCGAGGGCACTCTGCATGAAGCGCGGAGCCCATTCAGGGGAGCGTGGGGCTGACTTCAGGAGATCGCTCGTCGAGCCCATGAAGTCGAGCATGTTGGGGCGATTAAAGTCGAGGTCGGTCGGGCCAGCCGCACCGTGGAAGAGCGAGGGACGGCGGAGTTTCGGGTCCGTCGTGATGGTCGCGTTCTTCTGGCCGGCGTAGGTCTCGAGGGCACGGTAGTCCGCGTAAGGAATTTCAAAGGCCGTCGAGAGGTCCATCTTGATGCCGCCGTTATAGGTATCCGTCAGGGTAGAGAAGGACCACGGAGTGACGTCATGCCACAGCGTTTTGCTGGCGGCGATCATCGCATCGCCGGCGGCGGTGTTGCCGACTTTATTTGCCCAGAGCGTGAGGGCGTTGCGGTCCTTGACGGAGCGCATCAGCAGGGTATCCCACTTGCTAGCCGTGGTGATGTCCGCCTCGCGCCAGAGGCCGAAAGTGAAGGCCGTCGGCAGGAGCGTGGCGCCAGTGAGGTCAGTCTTGTCGGCCGGCTTGATGGCTTCGATGGCACTACGCTGTGCGGCGGACGCGCGGAAGCCGGCATCCCAATCGGTGACCGAAGTGAAACTCCCGCCAGTGGCCGTGACGGCGTAAGCGTCCGGGAGATTGGCCTTGGCCTTGAGGCCTTCGTCGCCGACCCAGAAAGCATAGCGTCCGTTGATGCCGGTGGAGATGCCGCCGAGAGTGGTGGCGCCCGGTAGCGGAACGGGCAGGGCGTCGATTTGACCAGAATACTCGAGGCCGAAACGATTGACGCTAGTGGGTAACTGCACCGATCCGCGGCCGACCAGCGGAATCAGCACACCGTCGGGCGTTCCCGCAATCGGGTTCGCGAGGTCATCAATTAACTTCTGACCTTCATAGGTCGCAGGATTAAGGACTTTCCCTGTGGCGTCGAAAAAGTTTCGGTTCGCGAGGTAGTTGGGCAGCTTGGCGGCATCGGCGACTTCTGGGTCCGTCGTGCTCATCACGCCTGGAGAGGTCAGCCAACCCAAGAAGAGCCGCGAGCTGTGTGGGTCCATGACATTCCAGTCACGGACTTTGCTACTGTTGACGCCACCGGTTGCCCAGACGCCCGTCCAGTAGCGCTTTTGGTGGGAAAGTTTGCGGCCGACTGGAGCGGTGGGGTTAAGGGTATTCGGGATAGTCGGGGCATCGACTGCACCCGGGGCAACGGAGTCATCCGCATACAGGTCGGCCCGCATGGTCACGCGCTGGTCGGGCCCAGCGAGTTGCTGGAGCTGTCCGATAGCGATTTTCGCGGCGACCAAGGCGTTAAACCGGGCGCGCATGTAGCCGTTGTGGGCGAGGGCGAGTTTGCTTTCGACCTGGAGAAAAGCAGCCAGCACGATGACGAGCATGACCATCCCAGCCATGATGGTCAGAGAGAGGACTAGGGAGAAACCTTTGCGGGGGCGACGCATTGAAATGGGGATAAGTAACTAATGTGGCATGGATGTTTCTCTTGTCAAAAAATTGGGGTTCAGGCATGGGGAGTTTTATTCTCCATCGACCATGGTAAATGACTGATTAAAATTGATTTTGACTTAATTCAGTCAAATAAGTGCTATGAGCCAGAGTGGGCTTGCCGATTAGAGGGCAGGGTTCAGCGTATCCCCTGTGAATACCCTTCTGGAAGGCGCTGGCATCTTCATCTGGCCACTTGGAGTTTGCTCCATTCTGGTGGTTTTCCTCGTCCTTGAACGTGCCTTGGCCCTGTTGCCCGGCAAAGTCGCTCCGGAGGGCGTGCTGAAACTCGTCCGCGAGGGTCGGGCCAAGGAACTGAACTCGGAGTCCGCCGATTCTGCCGCGGGCCGCTTGGTGCTGCGCTGGAAAGAGGGGGCTACCGGAGAGGTGCTCAAGGCCTACGCTCGGGCCGAACTGGTCCGCCTCCAGCGCGGCTTCTTCCTAATCGATAGCATTGTGGCCGCCGCGCCACTCCTCGGCCTGCTCGGTACGGTCACCGGCTTGGCCACGCTTTTTCCCGAACAAGGCTTACCGGATTCCCAGACGCTCACCCGCGGGGTCGGTCTGGCGCTGAGCACCACGATGATCGGCTTGTGCATCGCTATCCCAGCTCTCATCGGCGCCAACTGGCTTGGCCGTCGGGTGGAAGTGTTATCTTCGCGGCTCGACGTGCTCGTCGAGGGCTTAGAAAAGAATCCGCGATGAGCCTGGTCGTTCCCCGTCGTCGGCGCGCCGAGATCAACGTGATACCGTTGATCGATGTGATGGTCGTGCTGGTGTTCTTCCTGCTGTTATCGGGGCGCTTCGAAGAAACCCGGACGTTGGCCATCGTCCCCCCCGCGGCGGATGCGGGCGGTGCCAGCACGACGGCGGCCAGCTTGGTCGTCGCCGTGGACCGCGAGGGAAAACTTTTTCTCGAAGGCAAGCCCATCACCCGCGTAGCCCTCGACCAGGCTTTAGCCGCGAAGGCCCTCCAGTCTCCGGGCACGGAAGTGCTGATTGTCGCCGACGAGCGTTCCCTGACGGGCGCTGCCATCGCCGCCCTCGACGCCGTCGCGAAGTCTGGCCTGCGCCCCCGGTTGTTGACTCGCCCCAATCGCTAATCATTTTGCTCCGCCATGCCCGCCGATAAGTCGCTTTCACTCCTCGAAGAGTATACCCAAGCCCACGGCATCTCCGGCCACGAAGACGCCGTCCGTGCGATCTTCGTCCGTGAAATGCGCGGCCGCACATTGAGCGCCGATGGCCTCGGTGGCGTCCTCGCCGCCCCCGCCAAGGAAGCGAAGGGGCCGCGCGTTGTCCTGACGGCTCACATGGATGAGATTGGTTTCCTGGTGCAAGAGATTACGCCGAACGGTTTCCTGCGTCTGGTCCCCATCGGTGGTTGGCCCGATGGCGTCCTCTCGGCCCAGCGTCTCCGCGTGTGGGCACGCGCTTCGCAACGCGAGTTCATCGGCATCGTCGTTGCACTACCGCCGCATCAAGGTGGGGCCCAAGCCGAGACCGTGGATAAAGCCTACGTCGACATCGGCGCGCGTTCTCGCGAGGGGGTCCTGCAATTAGGGATTCGTCCGGGTGACCCCGTCGCCCCCGATGGCCCGTTTACTCCTCTGGCCGAGCCGGGCCTCTACGCCGCTAAAGCTTTCGATAACCGCGTCGGCATGACGGCGCTGACGTTGGCCACGCACCAGTTGCAGGCGAAGCCCACGCCCAATCAGTACCTCGCCCTCGCGACGGTGCAGGAAGAAGTGGGCTGCCGTGGTGCCACGGTCGCCGCTCGTTTAGCCAAGCCCGATGTGGTCATCGTCCTCGAAGGACCGCCCGCCGATGATGTTCCCGGCATGAATCCTGCCGAGTCCCAAGGCTCGCTCGGTGCGGGCGTACAGGTACGCGCTTTTGATCCCACGGCGATTATGAATCCCCGCTTAGTGGATTTGACGCTGCAGGTCGCCGCCGAGTGCGGGATTCCTTGCCAACTCGCCGTGCGCCGCACGGGCGGCACCGACGCACGCTCTTTCCAAGCGAACGAGCTTGGGGTCCCAGTCATCGTCTTGGGCGTCCCTGCGCGTTACATCCACACCCATAATGCGGTCATCGACGTAGCCGACCTTAAGGCCTGTGTAGATCTGGCGGTTGCGTTGGTGCGTAAGCTCGACGCGAAGACGGTGGCGGCTTTGACGGAAGTGCTGTGAGCGCCCGTGCGGCCCGCCTCAAGGTGAAGGTCGTCCCCGGGGCCTCCCGCACCGAAATCGTCGGTCGCCTCGGCGAGGCCTTAAAAGTCCGGGTCGCCGCACCCCCTGAGGGCGGTCAGGCCAATCGCGAGGTAGTCGCATTGTTGGCTGCGAAGGTCGGCCTCCCGTTGGCCGCCGTCTCCGTGGTCTCCGGGCATGCCTCGGCGTCCAAGGTGGTGGCATTTCAAGGCTTAGATGAGGTCGCCCTGCGGGCCCGGCTACCGTTTTGATTCCTGCACAATCCGCTTGAGCGACTGGGCAACTCGGCCGACAGTCATCGCCCATGAGCGCGGATAAAAAAGCCAGCCCTGCCTCCGGCAAGGAGTCCTTTGAAGTCGAGATGGCGAAGCTCGAGCAGCTCGTCGACTCGCTGGAGTCCGGTACGGTCTCGCTCGATGAATTGGTCGCCAAGTATGAAGAGGGTATGCGTCTACTGAAGTCTTGTCAGTCCAGCCTGCAGGCCGCTGAACTGCGCATCGAGCAGTTGGGCAAGAAGTCGGCCGACTCCGAGCAGGGCTAAGCGATGGCGTTGCTTTCTCAAATCCGCGGCCCGCAGGACGTCCAGGCGTTAGCGCCAGCCCAGCTGCCCTTGCTCGCGCAGGAAATCCGCGAGCGCCTGATCGCTGTCACGGCGAAAAACGGCGGCCACGTCGGCCCTAATCTCGGGGTCGTCGAGCTGTCCATCGCTCTCCACCGCGTTTTTAATACGCCCCAAGATAAATTTGTCTTCGACGTCGCCCACCAGGGCTACGTACACAAGTTGCTGACCGGCCGTAACGGCGCGGACTTCGACGGCATCCGGACTACCGGCGGTTTATCTGGATTCCTCAACCGCGAGGAGAGCTTACACGATGTCTTCGGTGCCGGCCATGCGGGGACGGCCTTGTCCGCCGCCGTCGGCTTGGCGAATGCCCGCGACCGTCTCGGCGAAGACGCGCACGTGGTTGCGCTCATTGGCGACGCCGCCCTCACCTGTGGTGTCACGATGGAGGCGCTCAATAACGCCGCAAACTCGACCAAGCGCTTGGTCATCATCCTGAACGACAACGAGTGGTCGATTGACCGTAATGTGGGGGCGATTGCCGACATCCTGAATAAGTTGATTGTCACGCGCTCTTACAACCAATCGCAGCAAGGGTTAAAGCGCCTCTTAGGACAGTCGCGCGTCGGGACTAAGCTTTTAAACTTCGGTCGGAGCTTCAAACGGCACGTCAAGAATTGGTATACGCGCAATTCGTCGCTCTTTGAGCAGTACGGTATCCGTTACATCGGGCCCATCGACGGGCACGACCTCCCGACAGTCGAAAAGTACCTGCGCTTCTGTAAGGAAGCGAAGGGTCCGGTGCTGCTGCACGTGCGCACCGAAAAGGGTCGGGGTCTCGGCGCTGCGCTCCAGAATCCCGAGAAGTTCCACGGCACGGGCGCATTTGATCCGGAGACTGGCGATAGCCTAGCCACCGGCAAGCCGGGCGCGCCTAAGGCGTGGCAGGATGTCTTCGGTGCTTTGTTGGTCCGTGAGGCCAAGGATGACACTAAGGTTGTCGGCATCACCGCCGCGATGCCTTCCGGCACCGGCCTCAATCAGCTCAAGCAGGCGCTACCGGGGCAGTATCACGACGTCGGTATCGCCGAGGAACACGCGGCCCTTTTCGCCGCCGGCTTGGCCGCGCGCGACCTCCGTCCCGTCTGCGCCATCTATTCTACTTTCCTGCAACGCGCCTACGATATGGTCATCCATGACGTTTGCCTGCAGCGCTTGCCGGTCACGTTTTGTATGGACCGCGCGGGCGTCTCGCCGAGCGATGGCCCGACGCACCACGGTCTCTTCGATATCGCCTACCTGCGCTGCATTCCGAACGTCACGCTCATGCAGCCGAAGGACGAGGATGAGCTTTCCGATATGTTGCACACGGCACTGCAGTCGGGTGCCCCGATGTTCATTCGTTATCCCCGCGGCCCAGCTGCGGGCAAGGCGATCAAGGCTCAGCCTGCGCTGATTCCGTTAGGCAAGGCCGAGGTACTGCAGCTTGGCACCGATATCCAGTTATGGGCACTCGGCACGATGGTGCCCGAAGCCCAGGTGCTTGCTGAGAAGTTGGCGGCGGAGACCGGTTTATCGGTGGGGGTGGTTAACGCCCGTTTCGCTAAGCCCATCGACGCGACGTTACTCGTCGCCCAAGCCAAGGCCGCTAAGCTCATCGTCACACTCGAAGATGGGGCCGTCACAGGCGGCTTCGGCACGGGTGTACTCGAGACGCTCGCTGAACACGGCGTGCGGACCCCAATCGTTCGCCTCGGTTGGCCGGATCATTTCGTCGGTCACGCCACGGACGTAAAGACCTTGCGCGCTGCCAACGGCCTCGCGCCCGACCAGATGTTCGCAACGGTCAAGGCAGCGCTGAAGTAGGCGTTGAGGTAGGGGCGCCACTGCGTGGCGTCCGTTCGCCTTAGCGCGTGCTAGTCGCTAGGTAGGGGCGCCACTGCGTGGCGTCCGTTCGCCTTAGCGCGTGCGAGTCGCCGGCAAGGTCACCGAACCTCCGGAAGTCTGTCCGCCCACGGACGCGACGTAGTCGCGCCCCTACCTTCGGGCTGGGGGATTCCCTGTATCGATGAACGTCATAAATCGTAAATAAATTCGCAATGAGTCTACCCGAAAGAAAATGGCTGTATCATGGCCGGCCATCCTGGGTTGATGGTGAAGATCCGATATTCCTAACCTTTTGCGGAAAACCGAGAGGGCTTAATCAGTTCGCACATCCAGACAGATGGCAGTCCGTCTCTGCCGCTGCAGATCATCTTTCCGGCATACACTTATGTGTTCCTTTGATACTTTTGGCTATGCCCGACCATTTACATATGATTGTGATGATTCCGTCTCGCTTGCCGATCGCAACATTCGTTGCCCGATTCAAGCGCGCTGCCGGTTACGGTTTGGACATTCATTGGCAACGGGGTGCCTTTGATCATCGGATTCGCAACGATGACAGCTTTCGAGAGAAGTTGGCATATGTCATCGCTAACCCCCTGCGTGCTGGGCTGGTCTCGTCCGCTGAACTCTGGCCTTACGTCAAGCGATGGCCATAAGGTAGGGGCGCCACTGCGTGGCGTCCGTTCGCCTTAGCACGTGCGAGTCGCTAGGCAAGGTCACCGATCATCCTGAAGTCTGTCCGCCCACGGACGCGACACAGTCGCGCCCCTACCTGTTGCCTTCAGCCAATTAGCGCGTGCGAGTCGCTAGGCAAGGTCACCGAACCTCCGGAAGTCTCTCCGCCCACGGACGCGACGCAGTCGCGCCCCTACCTTCGGAGGAACCGAACGCCGCTTTAAAACTCGTAGCCGAAGAGTAGGCGCCCTTCGTAGGGCGATTTCTTGGTCACGTTCAGGTCACCTTTATTCGCCGGCGTCGCCGTCACCTGCGCGAGTGCGGTGAACGTGACGAAGAAGCCGCTGTTCTGATAGCGGACGCACGGGCCGGCGAGGAGCGCGGTGTATTGGTGATTGTTTAGTTCACTCCACTCGGCCTCGAGGATCGCCTCGGCCCCCACGTACCAGCTCGCGCCGACCGCCCGGGCTAAGCCTTGGGTGAGCTTGAATTTGACGGTGTCAGCGTGCGTGGCGGTTTCGTGCTCGAGTTCGCCGATGATGTTGGCCGCATAGACCCATTCGTCGTTTGCGCCGAAGTTATGTTGCAGCAGAAGTTTAGTCTCGAGCTTGAGCTGGTCGCGATGGGCGCCGTTCTTGGAGCTCACCTGCGAGTAGCCGGGCTCAATGTAGAGGGCGACGCCCCAATCCTGGGTGTCGGGGTTTGAAAGCATCCGCTTGTAAGCGATTTGGAAGCCGTCGAAGAGCAGACCGTCGCGGGCGGTGCGCTCGAGGTAGCGCGAGTTCACGTACACCGCGAGTTGTTCGTTCGGCGAAATCCCCCATTCAACTTCGGTCTTCAGGTCGAAGCCGCGGTAGCGCGCGTCGTAGCCGTTGCCGAGGTCGCGGCCGAACCGCCCGGTCACCCACTGGACGATTTCGACCTGCCCGGGCTTGATGGTTTCCGCTAAGTAAGAGTAGCCAAAAGGATTGTCACAACCCCAGGCCGAGCTGGCGGCGAGGGTTAAGAGAGCGAGTAACTTGGGGGCGTTCATGGGTGGAGACCTCGACTTAATGAGAATGACTCTCACCTGTCAAAGATGAAACTGAGTCTCATTCTCATCTCATTCGCATCTCGGCATGAAAGGTTGAATACTGGACGGTCTTGGGGACTTTATTAAGCCTGCTCATGCCGCTTTGTATCGTCATCCCCGCCAGGAATGAAGCGACCCGCCTGGGGGCTGGCTTGGCGGTTTTGGCGGAGAGCCTCCGCGCCCAAGGGCTGACGGATACCCAGGTCATCGTCTCCGACAACGGATCGACGGATACGACTCAGTCGGTCGCCGAGGCGCACGCCGCTCTTTTCGCCCGTCCGCTTATCTATCTGCGTGCGGCGGAAACTGGCGACAAAGGTCTGGCCATCCGTCGTGGTTGGGAATCCGCTCCGGCTGATTGCGAAGTGCTCGCTTATTGCGACGCCGATATGGCCACCGATCCGCGAGCCCTCGGCACAGGTTATGCCTTAATCCGCGCCGGGAGCTGCGACGCGGTCGCTGGCTCGCGTTGGCACGATGACTCGGAGGTGCGCGGTCGCTCGCTGGCTCGCTCTTTCGTTTCCAGCCTCCTGTCCTTCTTTTGGCGTTGGTTGCCCGGCGCTAGGGTCACCGATCCCGGTTGCGGCCTGAAGCTCGTACGTCGGGCTAGTTATGAATCGCTGATCTTACCGGAGGAGGCCCGTGGTTTTTCTTTCGGCGCGGAAGTGCTCGTTCGCTTAGCCCGGGCCGGCGGTCGTCTCCGGGAAATTCCCGTCGTCTGGACCGATGATGATGCCGGCCGGATTCGCCTCGGTAAAACGGGGCGTGAATACGCGGCGACTTGGTGGCGCTTGCTACGCCGCTAAGAGCTTAAGCGCGGCGACGGTCGGGCGGACGTACCTTCGGCTGGCGGTCGTCGTAGAGACGGAAGTCCACTTGGCGCTTGAAGCGGTCGACGCGGTCGACGGTGACTTGAATCGTGCCGCCAGCCATGAAGACGCGACCAGTGCGGCTGCCGCGCATTGCGGTACCAGCATCGTTCATGCGGTAGTAGTCGTCCGTCAGGGTCGACATATGCACGAGGCCATAGGCCTGCGAGGCAGTCAGTTCGACCATGAGGCCGTGCGGCTTGACCTCGGTGATCATGGCCTCGAAGGGGCGCTTGTCCTTGCGCTCGACCTCGCGCTCAAAGAGTTCGAGGAGCTTAATCTTCACGGAGTCGCGTTCGGCTTCGGAGCTGTTGCGCTCGGTGATGGAGATGTGCTCGCAGGCGCGCACGAGCTCGCCGATACCCGGCGAACGCGGGGCGTCCTTGGGGGCCGAGGGCACGCCTTGCTTGGCGATATAGGCGTCGAAGATGCGGTGCTCGAGCAAGTCAGCGTAGCGGCGGATTGGCGACGTGAAGTGCGAGTAGTGGCGCTTAGCCAAGCCGAAGTGGCCGTCGGGCGAAGCGCGGTAGCAGGCTTGCTTGAGGGAGCGGAGTAGCTGGATGCGAATCGTATAGCCGTCTTCGCGCGTCTTAAGGAGTCCCAGTAACTTGACCATCTCCTTGCGCTCGGTGAGGTCGCCGACCTTAAGGCCGTCCACCGCGAGCTGGTCGCGCAGGGCCTGCAGTTTCTCGGGGTCGGGTTCGTCGTGGACGCGACAGACGTGCGGAATCTTCGCTTGGTCGAGGGCCTTAGCGACCGTCTCATTGGCCAGGAGCATGAACTCTTCGACGAGCTGGTGGGATTCGTCGTGTTCGACCACTACAGTGCGGTCGGCCCAGCCGTCCTTATCGCAGTAGATTTTGATTTCCTTCATGTCCAGGTCGAGCGCCCCGATACGGAAGCGTTCGGCCCGCAGGACTTTGCCGATGGACCAGAGGTCCGTAATCATCGCGCGGATGAGGTCCAGCTCGGCGTCGGTGAGTTCGGCCAGCGGACGCCCGGGAGAGCCCGTCTGGTGGGGCGGAGGGGCAGGCAGGGCGCGGATGGCCTCGTTGGTGTCGCCGCGCAGGAAAGCGTAGGCCTGCTTATAGGTCAGGCGTTTGCGGCTCGAGATCACCGAGTTCGCAAACTCAGTCTTCACGAGCTTGGCGTCAGGCGAGAATTCGCAGATGACCGTCTTGACTAACCGATTTTCGGCTTCGACGAGCGAGCACAGGCCGCTGGAGAGTGCGTGCGGGAGCATCGGGATCACCGTGCCGACGAGGTAGGTCGAGTTACCGCGTTCCTTGGCCTCAGTGTCGAGCGGTGAGCCGGACTTCACGTAGTGCGAGACATCAGCGATATGGATGCCGAAGCGCAGGTGGCCGTTCGGTAGGCGTTGCACCGACAGCGCGTCGTCGAAGTCTTTCGCATCATCTGGGTCGATGGTGATGGTTGGGATCTCGCGGAAGTCTTCGCGGCCGGAAAGGTCGTCTGCCCGCACCTTGGAACCGAAGGAGTTGGCCTCGGAGGAGACTCCCTGTGGAAACTCCGGGTTGAGGTTATAGCGGCGCAGGATGGCCAGGTACTCGGCCATCGGCGTGTGGGTGACGCCCAGGACTTCGGTCACTGTGCCCGTGGGGCTCATGTTACGGCGTTCCCAAGCATCTAGGCGAACGACGACCTTATCTTCTTCCTTTGGGACGGGCTTGAGGCCTGCGCGGATGGGGTCGCGGACGACGATGTCGCGCGAGATGCGGGGATCGTCGGGGACGACGAACCAGACCAAGCGCGTGCGGCGCAAGGTGCCCGTGAGGGACGTCAGCGCGCGTTTCGTGACGCGGACGACCGTGCCGGTGCCCCAGTCCTCGTGGTCGCGTTCGCGGCGGGTTTGGTTGAGCTTGATGACGACTTTGTCGCCGTGGAGGGCGACGCCAGTGTCCTTGGCTTCAATGTGCACGGGGTCGCGCGGTTTCTGGCCAGGCTCCGGCGTAAAGACCACGCGGGCGGAGCCGCTCTGACGGAACAGAATCGTACCCTCGGGGAGCATCTTGCCTGCTGGCAGCATGAGGAGATCACGATCCTTCACTGCGATGGCGCCAGAGCGAATCAGGCCGGGGATCATCTTCCGCATCTGGCGGAGGTCGGACTTGTCGCCCCCAATAGCCTCCATGATGGCTTCGAGTTTCATGGGCGCGTAATCCGGGCGGCCCATGAACTCCAGCATCGCTTCTTCGGCGTTCATGCTTGGTTCGCTGACTGGTTCAGCAAGCCGGCTAAGAAGGGCATGAGCTGCTTCTTGCGGCTAACGATGCCAGGCAGGTCAAAGATGTACGGCGGGGTCTTGGGCGAATACGTGATACCTTGGATAATATCGGCGTCGCCACGGACCAAGAGCAGCGACCCTTGCGTGTCGATGTCCGTCACGAGTAAGCAGGTGAAGTGTAGGCCATTCTCACGGCGGTATTTTTCGAGGGCCTCGAGCAGGCTATCGCTGCACTTCCAGAAGTTATTGAAACCGAGCTCTTCGACCTGAGCCACGGAGAAGCGCTTGTCGCCTTCGTTGTAGAGCTTGCAGTCGCCGCGGACGGCGGCGTCGGGCGAGAGCGTCGAGAGCACGGAGCCGGCATTGAAGATCATGTCGGCGAGCGCGCGTGGGTCGGCGTCGGCGATGCGGGTCAACCAAGCCAGCAGTGAAACGTCCAGCGGCGTGGTCGTCGGGCTTTGGAGGAGCAGGGTATCCGAGATGATGCCGCACATCATGAGGCCAGCGATTTGCGGGCTCGGCGTGAGCCCGGCGGTCTGGAACATATCGGCCACAATCGAGCAAGTCGAACCCAGCGGGCGGTTTATAAAGAGAATCGGCTGCGTGGTGTGCGGGTTGCCGAGGCGGTGGTGGTCGACGACTTCAGCAATTTCAACCTCGTTGGCGCCGTCGACGGCCTGGGAGAGCTCGTTGTGGTCAACGAGCACCAGGCGGGTGCGCACGGGCTTGAGGATATCAGACTTCGAGAACACGCCGAC
>CAITUF010000101.1 GCA_903895475.1 uncultured Opitutia bacterium
GCCTGTGCCGTCGTAGTAGCACACCCCCAGGTTGAATTGGGCTTTGGCATACCCCTGGTCAGCGGCCTTTCGAAACCACGCCACCGCCTCGACCGCATCCTTCGCCACGCCTGTGCCGATGCGGTAGCAAACCCCTAGGTTGTATTGGGCTAGAGCAAGACCTTGGTCGGCGGCCTTACGATACCACGATATGGCTTGTACCTCGTCCTTTGCCACGCCTGCGCCGTTCTCGTAGCAAACCCCCAGGATGTACTGGGCCTTGGCATCCCCCTGCTCAGCGGCCTTGTGATACCACGAGACGGCTTGAGTCTCGTCCTTTGCCACGCCTGCGCCGTCACGGTAGCACACCCCCAAGCTGAATTGGGCCACCCGATCACCCTTTTCAGCCTTCGCCTTGCAACCCTCAAATGCCTCAAACTCCGCATACTTCGTCGCTAGCTTCGCCGCGATCTCTTTCTGTAATTCCTTCGTGCGCTTCTGACCGGCGGCAATCTGGTCTGGTGACATGTCCTTTTCAAGAATGGCTAGGTTCCTGCTGACGTTTTCGTCCGTCATCCTGACAAGGTTCAAATAAGCATAAGCCTCAATCTCGTCCTTCACCACGCCTGAACCATGGTAGTAGGCATACCCCAGCTTTGCTTGGGCCTCGGCATCCCCTTGGTCAGCAGCCTCGCGAAACAACTTCACCTTCTCGACTATATCCTTCGTCACACCATGCGGATTCGGGCCATACTCGTTATCACCTGCATCGCCCTCACCAAAGGCCAAAACTAGGGGATAAAATGGAAAGAGTATAAATGCGCCGGAATTCCCACGGTCGTGGCAACGTTTCGACATGAACGCTAGTACATACCAGAGATAGCAAGGGAGCAGCGGGAGCGCAAAACAGCCTAATCCGATTTCCGCCAGAAACATAAATCCAAATCCAACAATAATAGTTACACCTATATTCCCCCAGTATTCTTCTAGGCCGATACGCCCTTCAAATGAGAAAACACCAGATTTAGTTTTCATGGTGAATCACCATAACACATCTGGGTCGCCAGCGTGCATCGATAATCCTGATGCAGTCCATCAGGCTAAGCGCGCCACCCCACCTTAAAGGGCAAGCCAGAGGGGTCTAATCAGGGACAGTTGGCTAGGGGCAAACACAGGTGATGTCACCTATCGTAATCAGCGTTGCAGGGGAAGGACTGTGGTGAGCGTGAACGTCTTTTTGCCAAAGGAACCCTCTTGAACTTTCACGGGGGACTCGCGGAGGAAGGCGCCTTTGTCATCGTAATGTCGAATGGCACAGGCGTGGAGCAAGCCAGTGGCGTCACTTTTATCATCGCAGCTGAAGCTGAGGAAGAGCCGCCCTTCCCCGGCGGACTTCGCGCCTAACTTGCTGAGCAAGGGGGTGAGATCTATGCCGACTTCGAGCGGGCTTTCATCCCGTGGTCCAGCGAGCGGGACTTCGCCGACGTTGTTCTTGGGCTTTCCGAAGAGCGGCCAGCCGTTGAGGGGTTGCGGCGCGAGTTCGTGTTCGGGTTTCGTGGCGTCTTTGTCGCCGGCGATGCCGATGGTAACTCGCAGGTCAGAGCGCTTGTTGCAGGCGAGCTTCAGCTTCAAGGTGCAGCGGGGAATGTGCCGGGAAACCTCGATTCGTCCGAGGTAGTTTCCGCGCTGCCAAGTGGGATCGACCATGGCGCTGTAGAGCAGGTAAATTTTACCGTCTTTCGACCAGGTTTTGCCCCACGAGTTGACCACGATGAAGGCCCCGCGTTCGTGGTCAGCAAGGGTGACTTTGCCGTCGGCGTTGATATCGATGTCGTTGGTCACTTTGCCGTCACCATTCACATCGAACCCAACCTGGTCATCGTACCCTACACAAGTGATGCCGTGCCCGTAACCGCTCGGTCCCCAGTGGATCCAGACGTCTTCGCCCGCCAGGTAATCGCCTTCGGGAATCGTCCGCGTGACCTTCTTGAGCTCACCCATGCGTCCATCCAGCGCCAGCAATCCACCGACGGATGCTTTGCCGGCCTTGGGCTGGTTGCGATCGAAGAGCCAACCGCGGGCTTCGTTGATCTGGGCAACGGTGGCGGTGGGGGTATAGCGATAGCCGGCGACGCGATACTCCATGGCCTCGCGCCAGATGGGGTAACCATTCGCCCATAAGCCGATCTTATCCTTGTCTCCCTCCACGCGGCCGTAGGTTTTGACGGTGGGGATGCCGATGTGCTTGGCCGTTTCCCAACCATGATGCGCTTCCGAGCCTTGGGCACTATTGGCCGCGTTACACATGTTCCAGGAAAAATCAGCCGGGAACTGCGTGGCTTCCGTGCTAGCCTCGGTGCCATTCAAGAGGTTCATTTCGTAGGTGAAGATCGAGGCGATCGACGTGAACTGACCACAGGCTCCGCCCTTCTGTTTGTAGATAGGCGGAAACTGCGGGCGGGTGGAGTTGTCGACGCGTGACGGTAAGCGCCGGATGTCCACGGTCGTCTCGCCGATATCCGGGCCGGTCGCATCACGCCAGGTGTCGTAATCTTTCCCCATCGTACCAGGCCGAGAAAACGGCCGGGGATAAGCGGCGTGGGCAGGCTGCTCGACTGGGTCCGGCTTGGTCGTGGCGCCTTCAACGGCCTTCACACCTTCAGGAGTCACCCCCGCGCGCCCCGACACCGGCGACAGGGCCAGCAAACCAAGGAGGACGACGACGATCCAGGGGCGGGTGGTCAGGGGCATAACTTTCTAATACAAGCCCAAGGGGCCGCGTCAATTCGGCAAGCGGGCCGCAAAGGACAGGCCTAAGACCCTTTCGTTTAGCCATGCCGACCAACCTAAGCCAGAAAGTCTATCGCTCAACGGGAAGGCCCCAACGAAAGGAGATGCCACTCAGGCAGATAAGGGAATCGCTTGGAGCGCGTGGGCGAGGGCGATATCCTTCGCCGTCACCTTCACCCCGGCATCGTGCGTGGTCAGGACCAAGGTCACCACATTCCAACAAAGATGGATGTCTGGGTGATGATTCAGATGCTCAGCCACCGCCCCGACCCGATTCGTGAAGACCAAGGCGGCCGGAAAATCCTTCAGCTTGAAGACCTTCGAGACCTTGACCCCATCATACTCCCACCCGTCGAGTCCAACCAACGCATCGCGGATTTGCTGCGGAAGAAGCGGAGAAACCATAATGGCGGTTTATAATTTCGTCCAAGTGTTCGAGTCAATACTGCGTGATCGGGTTACGCTCAATGGGGCAACATAAGCCCGCGATACCCCTCTAAGACCTTCCGTTGACGAACTCAGTCAGGCACGGAGGGCCTCTTGGCGGTTATTGCACCCTCTCGTAGATCAACTCGATTAGCCCCTGTCGGATTCGGGCCGTAATCGTTGTCACCTAGTTCACTCTCCCCGACGAACATATCCAGCCCGTAAAAAGGGATTAGCATATAGATGCCAGGATTCCCAAGGTCATGGCATCGCTTCGACATGCAGGCTAAGACATGCCAAAAAAAGGCCAATGCTAGGAAGGCGTAAAAAATAGCTGCGCCGACCCCACCAGGTAAAAGGCTAAAAAAAGAGAGAACCGGGATTCCCAATACGGTTACAAAAATAGTTACCGCAATATGGGCCAAGAATTCGCCACGACCGAGACGGCCTTTAAATGAGAAAATCCCAGATCGATTACTCATGGTGCATGACCGTAACACATCTGAGTCGCCAGCGTGCATCGTTAATCCTGATATAGGGTATCATCCTGGCGGAGTCCTCAATCTCATCCTTCACTACGCCTGAGCTGTTGGCGTACCCAACCTAGCCACAGGGTGATGGTAACTGGAATCGGACGACTCATACCCATGCTGGCAGCGGAGACTTACTTCTGCCCTGCCGACTTCGGGGCAGCCCTCTCCTCGTCGGACATCCTGCGGCCGAAGAGTGACCCCATCTTTTCATCAAGGTCCTGACCGGAGGTACGAGGAGCCGACGGTTTTGGGCTGGAGGCAGCGGAGGGGCCAACCGCCAAGGGGGCCGCCGACTGAGGCGCGACTGACTGTCCACTACTTGGCACTACCCCAGCTAGGAGAACCTTTGATCTAGCCATACCAGCCCGTAGCGATTCCGGCGATAAACTATTCTCAAACTCCTCCCGGCGAAACACGGCGGCGGGATTGCTACGACTTGCGAGAATATAATAGGCATAACCTTCGATCTCATCCTTAACCAAACCGCCAAAGCCTTTGGCGTAACAAAAGCCTAAGGCCTCCTGAGCATCAGCATCACCCTGTGCGGCCGCTTGCTGCCACCAACTGACCGCCTTGCGCGTGTCCTTCGGTACCCCGATGGGATTACCGTTAACCTCAAAGTAGGATCGGCCTAAGTAATATTGAGCCCTCGCATGGCCTTGCTCAGCAGATTTGACAAACCAAGTGACGGATAAAGGCATATTCTTGCTTACCCCATGACTACCCGTGCGGTAGATCAGCCCGAGGGAGTATTGCGCCTCCGCCTTGCCGGATTGAGCAGAGTCTTGCAGGTACTTCAAATACCCACCCTCGGTTTCGCCCTTGGTCGAGTTCGGGTTCACAGTGGCTAGTGGCACCGAGGCCAACGGTACCCTGGGAGGTTCAGTTAAATCAGTCCTCTTCGCAGCGATCTGCTTTTGAAGCTCTTTCGCACGATCATTTCCCCTTTGGATGGCATCCGGGGGCATCCCACGGGCCATATTATCAAGATACCCCCGAGCGTAGGAGTCGCCAGATAGAGCGAGCGTCAATAAGGCGTAGGCCTCTATTTTATCGATTCCAACGCCTTGGCCGCGGTCGTAGGCGATGCCAAGAAAACGACAAGCGGAGGCGTTCCCCTGATCGGCAGATTTGCGAAACCACTTGGCTGCTTCGCTGTAATCACGCGGCACTCCTTCGCCTCTTCCATAGCAATACCCGATACTGAATTGAGCACCGGGATGCCCTTGGTCGGCCGCCGCCCGCCACCAGCGCGCCTTCTCAACATAATCAACCGGCACCCCTAGTCCCCTTTCGTAAATAAACCCCAAACGGTATTGGGCCTCAGCCTGGCCCTGCTCGGCCTTCGCTTTGTAGGCCTCAAAGGCCTTAACCTCCTCGCTGGCTGGTGGTGTCGAGTTGGCTGTAGCGACAATCGCGCGCATGGCGTCACGGGCATCCAGCAACGCCAGAGTCGGATCCGCTGCTTTAAAATCAAAGCCTACCACGACCGCACGAAGCTTTTGCCGTCCGACGTCTCCTGCGCGGCCGGCATCCAATTCACTGAGGCAACGCGACTCCATACCTTTTAGCAAAGTGGGAAAATTCGCAGGGTTATTCCGTTCATGACGGGTCACCCAAAAAGAAGGCGTGTCGATAAACTTAGCATAATCGTTGAGCACCTCTGACCAGGCGGTGGCAGCCACGAAACCGGCGCTTATGCCAGCGCCAGCTCGGCCAGT
This sequence comes from uncultured Opitutia bacterium, assembly GCA_903895475.1. Lineage (GTDB taxonomy): Bacteria > Verrucomicrobiota > Verrucomicrobiia > Opitutales > UBA953 > UBA953. The sequence continues at coordinate 5,450 of CAITUF010000101.1, forward strand.
GGCACCGAAGGCGCCCATACCATGCTGCATCATCCAAGCCGGATGGTAAGTAGGCGGGCCCGCCTTTCGTGCCCATTCCAAGACCGCCCGATGGTCTTCCGCCCCAATAGTCTGACTGCCCCCACCCCAAGACAACACACGCTCATTGGCGGGCTGCATGGTCAAGACAGCAAAGGCTTGGTGTACCGTCCGATCCGCGACCCGTTTCTGGTCAAACTGCGACTGCAGGCGGGCCGCTAGCCCAAGCTGATAAGCCGCGCGTTGATTCTGGGGGAAAAGCTCGACGGCGCGAACAAGTAGGTCGACCGGGTTATTCTCCGGTTTGATTGCCGCCAAAGTACTTCCCGTGAAGGCCTTATTCGGACTCAGGTTTCCGACTGTTTCGACGTTGGTGACATTACCCTTCTTGGTAATGACCACGCGCGCGCCGTCCAGGGTCGTGACGGTCTTCTCGGCGGGGGGAGTTCCCTTGCTCGGGGTCATACGATTCAAGGCATCGAGACTCTTCGCGGCCTCGGTATGCCCTTGTTGAGCGGCCTTGCGGTACCACTTCACCGCCTCGGCCTCATCTTTCGCCACGCCATCGCCGTTGGCATAGCTGTTCCCAAGATTATACTGGGATGGCGAGTCGCCTTGGTCGGCGGCCTTGCGATACCACTTAGCCGCCTCGACGGCATCCTTCGCGACGCCACGGCCAAGAAGGTAGGAGTTCCCTAGGTTATATTGGGCTAGTGCATCTCCCTGGTCAGCGGCCTTGCGAAACCACTTCGCCGCCTCGACCTGATTCATCGCCACGCCTTTGCCGTTGGCGTAGTAAGCCGCGAGACCGTTTTGGGCGCTGACAAAACCTTGGTCCGCAGCCTTGCGCATCCATTTCGCCGCCTCGGCCGGATCCTTCGTGACGCCGTTACCGTTGTCGTAGCAGTTAGCTAAGCTGAACTGGGCCATGGGATATCCTTGGTCAGCGGCTTTACACACCCACTTCACTGCCTCGGCTTGATCCCTCGCCACCCCCCAGCCCCGGGCATAGCAAGCGGCCACGTCGAAATGGGCCTTCAGGTCGCCTTTAAGTGCCCTCTCCTTGTGACCCTCAAACGCCTTCACCTCTTCGGGCGTCATCCCGGCAAGGGCCGACGTCGGCATTTGCGAGAGTAAACCAATGATAGCGGCGATTATCCAAAGGCCCGGGGTGCGCGGTTTCATAATAGATAAATATAACACGTTTACGGCGCTAGCGAGCATCGATAAAACTGATGCTGGGTATCTCTTAGGACGTCACCCTCCTCTGAGGGAAGGCAAAGGGAGCTAATGGGCCTCCAGAAACGCCTACTTTCCGGCCTTCTTCGCAGCCTTCTTCGCCTCAATCTCTTTCTGGAGCTGCTTAGCGCGCGTTTTTCCAAGCTGGATGACATCGTTGGGCA
>CAITUF010000102.1 GCA_903895475.1 uncultured Opitutia bacterium
GGAGTCAACGACGAGGAGGCAACCGTCCGCCATGTTGAGCACGCGCTCGACTTCGCCGCCGAAGTCCGCGTGGCCTGGGGTGTCGATCAGGTTGATCTTATATTCCTTCTGATTGCGCGGGTCGGTCCACTTAATGGCGCAATTTTTCGCAGTGATCGTGATACCACGTTCACGCTCGAGGTCACCCGAGTCCATGATGAGGCCGTGCTGGCCACCCGCGAGCTTGTCGAGGTCCTCGGCGCGGAACATGCCGGACTGGTAAAGCAGGCGGTCGGTGAGAGTGGTCTTGCCATGGTCGACGTGGGCAATGACTGCGATGTTACGGAGATTCATCTGTAAAGGCCTTACGCATAGGAAAAACCCCCTCGGTGCAAGGGGAATAAGGCAACCTAGCCCATTTAGTGGGCATTTTTACGCTTCCGTCACCTCGGGAGGGTCTCAGGCCAAGCCATCCCGGACTAAGACGGCCTCAGAATCGAGGTCCCGGCCCATAAAATCATGGAAAACCTTCTCGGCGGGCTCGGAATTGCCTTTAGCGAGGATTTTAGCCCTTAACTCACGCCCAACCTTGGGGTTGAGGACGCCCTCCTTAAGGAAGCGAGTAAAGGCATCGGCCTCCAAGGCCTCCGCCCATTTGTAAGAATAATACCCAGCCGCATAGCCGGTGGCGTCCGAGAAGAGGTGATTAAACCGTCGGGCCATGGAAGGCAGTCGACGGGTCGTCCGGGTCTGCCATGCGCCGAGGTCATCGTTCCAGTGCTTATCGAGGTCGGCATCCTTCAGTTCCTGGGCACGGATGTGCAGGTCGAGGTCGAGCTTCGAAAAACAGAGCTGCCGCATACAGGTGGAGGCCGCACGGAAATTTGCGGCCGCTTCCAGTTTAGCAAGTAGCTCCGTCGGCAGGGTCGCGTCCGTCTCGTGGTGACGAGCGAAGAGTGCGAGGGACTCTTCTTCCCAGCACCAGTTCTCGAGAATCTGCGACGGGAGCTCGACGAAGTCCCAGGCGACACGCACGCCCGCGAGGGATTCGACTTCGACCTCGGAGAGGACGTGGTGCAGTAAGTGGCCGAACTCGTGGAAGACCGTGGTGACTTCGTCGTGCGTCAGGAGGGCCTGCTTAGCACCGACCGGAGGCGTGAAGTTGCCGCACATCAAACCGAGGTGCGGGGCGAAGGAACCGTCGCGGCGCGGGCCGCCCGTTCGGAAGAAGTTCATCCAAGCACCACCGCGCTTCGATTCGCGGGGGAACCAATCAGTATAGAAGGAGCCGAGGTGACGGTCGCCGTCACGGACTTCGTAGAAGCGGACTTCAGGATGCCACACGGAGACGGGCTCGCCGTCCACGCGCGGGTCAGCCGCCCGGACGACCTGGCGTGTCCCCGCGGCCGCATCGACGTAGACGGTATCACGGCCCACGACTTGGATACCGAAGAGGCCACCGAATAATTTGAACATGCCCGCAATGACGCCGTCGACCGGGAACCAAGGACGCAGGGCTTCATCATCGAAGCCGTGTAACTCGCGACGCATCTGCTCGGAATAGTAGCCGAACTCCCAAGGGTGCAGCACGCGGACAGCGTCTCCAGCCTTCTGGGCACGATAGGCTTCGAGCTCCGACATCTCCGCCTCAAACTTAGGGCGAATGCGTTTCGCCATGTCCTCAATGAACGACAGCGCGGTGGCGCCGTGACGAGCCATACGGCGAGCCGTGGTGAAATCGGCGAAGTGCGCCTTGCCAAGCAGGCGGGCCTTCTCGTCGCGCAGGGCGAGAATCTCGGACACGAGTGCGGTGTTGTCCCACTTCTCCTTGTGGCCGACTTGCGTCAGGCCTTCCCAACAGAGACGGCGGAGATCGTCGTCCTGCGCATACTGCAGCGCCGGCGAAACGGAAGGCTGCTGGAGCGTGAAGCGCCAGGCTTCGGGGCGACTCTTACCAGTGGCAGACTGCTTAGCGGCGGCGAGAGCGCTGGCCGGGAGGCCGGCCAAACGGGCTTCGTCGGTGACGAAGTGCTCCCAGTCATTCGTCGAATCGAGGACGTTTTCCGAATACTTCTGTGTCTTCGCGGCGAGGGCGGCATTGAGCTCAGCGAGTCGTTGCTTTTGTGCGGCCGGAAGGTCCGCGCCATTCTCCTCGAAATCAGCCATCGTCTCCTGCAAGAAACGGCGACGCACACCCGTCAACGCCTGGGCTTCTCCGGTCGCGGCGTAAGCCTTGAATACGGCCCAGATCTCGGCGTCGAGCGTGAGCGAAGTGTAGAAGGCCGTGACCTCCGGTAGGAGTGCATTGTAGGCGGTGCGAAGTTCCGGGGAATTCAGAACCGCATCGAGGTGCGTGACTAAGCCCCAGCCACGACCGAGTTCGCGCGTGGCGCTCTCGAAGCCCAGCAGGACGTTGTCATAAGTCAGAGCCGGGCCGGAAATTTTCTTGAAGCCATCGACATTACTACGGGCACGGCGCAGGGCCTCCCGAATGTCCGGCTCAATCGTTGCGGGCTGGAGTTGGCTCCAATTAAAGAGAAAGTCGTCTTTGAGAAAGGGGTGCACGGGTTGAAGGTGCCCCAAAAGAGGGTAATTTCAAGGTTGGTTGGCAGGAATATGCGATGGCTTTCGGGCGTAATCGGGCAGTCAGGCTTGCGAACCGCAATGGATGGCCCAAATGCTTTCGTCATGAGCAATCTGCCCGTGCTGCCCGTCCAGCACCTCGAGGTCATTCCGACCAAGGGTGGTACGGCCGTATTCCTGGTCACCGAGCGTAAGACCATCGTCATCCAAGTCGACGCCTCGGTCGGCGAAGCCTTGCTGGCCGCCTTGGCCGGGAAGGTGGCGGATCGTCCGCAATCGCACGACCTGATGTTACACCTGCTGCTCGGCTTAGACGCCGTGGTCGGGCATGTTGTCATCCTGGAAGTTAAAGACGGCGTGTTCTTTGCCCGTATCGTCCTAAGCCAAGAGGGCCCCGTCGCCCGCAAGGTGGCCGAAGTTGATGCGCGTCCCAGCGACGCGCTAGTGCTGGCGGTGAAGGCCAAGCGTCCAGTTTTCCTCAGCCGCCAGGTGATTGAAACCTGCGAAGACATGACGGAGACGCTCGCCCGCCTCCGGAAGCAGGCGTGAGCACTCCCCTGCCCGACCCGCAGGTCGCCGGTACCCGTCCATCGGTACTCGCGCCGATGCAGGATGTCACCACCACGGGCTTCATGCGCGTCATCGGACGGCGCGAGGGGCCTGACTGGTTCGTGACCGAGTATTTCCGTGTGCATGAATCGTCGACGCCGGAAAAGCACATCGTCGACTCGCTCCTGAACCACGGCACGGGACGCCCAGTCTTTGCCCAGTTGATCGGTGAAGACACGCCCCACATGGTGCGTACGATCAAGTTGCTGCAGAAATACCCAATCGCTGGCATCGACCTCAACATGGGCTGCCCGGCCCCAAAGGTTTATCGGAAGAACGTCGGCGGCGGCCTACTCCGCGACCCAGCCAAAATTGACGAGCTCCTCGGAGTCATGCGCGCGGAAACGCCCGGACGCTTTACGGTGAAGATGCGTATCGGCTTCGAGGATCAACGTCACTTCGACGCGATCCTCGCGCTCGTGGCGAAGCACCAGGTCGACCTGCTCACGGTGCACGGTCGCACGGTCAAAGGCCTTTACTGGTCCGAGGTCGATTACGCTGCGATCACGCACGCGGTGAAGTCGGTCCCCTGCCCGGTCATCGCCAATGGGGACGTGACGAGTTCCGCTAAAGCCCAGCGACTCCTCGCCGAAACCGGTGCTTGGGGCATGATGATGGGCCGCCACGCCATCCGAAACCCGTGGATCTTCCAGCAATGGCGGGCCGTCCAGCAAGGCCGCGCGCCGTTCGCGCCCACGCTCGGGGACGTTCGGCAGTATATCCAAGAAATCGCCGAGGAGTGCTGCGATCAGGCGATGGCCGTCGACCGCCAGGCCGGGCGTCTCAAGAAATTTCTGAATTTTATCGGCCTCTCCGTCGACACGGAGGGACGCTTTCTATTCGAGATGCGCCGCACGGAGACGATGTCAGATCTCCTGAAGTGCTGCGATGCCCATCTCCTCGGAGACCGCGCCACGGAGCGCTACCCCGAAGAGCCGCACCGAGGGCTCATCGCACGGCCGACGCGCGAGACCCAGCAAGGTTGCGAGCTTTAATCAGTCGCCCTTCACCGCGCCACGTAGCCGACGGTCACGGGCCAAGACCAGCAAGAGCGGGCCGCCAATCACTAGGAGCGACCAAAGGCCGGTGACCAAGGCGACGAACGTACCGAGACTACAGGCGCAGGATTGCTTGCGGCGCAGCACGAGGTACCAAGGCAAGCACAGGGCTAGGCCGACGAGCGAGGCCTTACTGGTACGCAGGAGCGATGACTCCAAGGTAGACTCATCGGTGCGGACGCGGCGGAGGAGAATGGCTGTCCAGACGATCCACGAGACCAGCCAAGCGACGAGGATACCGATGATGAACGCACCGCTCTCGAACTCCTTGGGGTTTGCCCCAGGCAGGAAGTAATAGACATCGAGTAACGCGAACAACGGCAGTGCCACGAGGAACGCCGTGCAGAAGGCGGCCCCAAGGAGTCGTGGCCAGAGTACCGCGGGCTGCGCCGAAAGGGTCAGCTTAGGCGCCAGCGGCAGGAAGAAGACGCAGGACTGCAGGAGCGCAAAGGCCCAGTAGAGCATCATCGGCACGACCTCGATGGTACTTTCCCCGAGGTGCTCCCAGTTAATGCGGAAAATGTTTCCGCCCAAGAGGTAACTCAGTTCGGGGGCATCCCCAAGGCTTAAAGATAACACTAGCTCCATCACTGCGTTGAACAAGAAGGCCAAGGGAATCGAGAAACAAAAAACCTTCAGAAGGGGTCTCATGGGGATAAAAATAGGGTATTTCCCGTAACCGTCGGGGCGAGTTTAAACAGCCCCCCTTGACTCTGCCTGTAGACCTATAAAGTGATAGGCATGATCAATCTCACCGAAGCCGCCGCCCAACAGGTCCTGGTGCTGCAGAAAGCTCAGGCCAACCCGGAGTCGATCCTCCGCGTCCTCGTTGAGACTGGCGGCTGCTCCGGCTTCGAATACGGCATGGCGTTCGACATGCGCAAGGAAGGCGACCTCGAGTTCGAAAGCCAAGGCATGAAGATTCTCATCGACCCCACCAGCCACGCCTACCTCGACGGATCCACCGTACATTTGACGACGGCCTGCACGGTAAGGGTTTTGAAGTGCGCAACCCCAACGCCAGCAGCACCTGCGGCTGCGGTAAATCTTTCAGCTAACACCATGAAGCCCCTCCTCCTACTCTCCCTCGCCGTCGGCCTCGCGGTCGCCCTCTTCGCTGCCACCTCCCCTTCCGAAACCAAGCCCATGACCAAAGCCGAAACCTCCCCTTCGAAAGCCCCACAAGTCCTCGTCACCCTCGACGACGGCAAAGGCGGCGTTAGCAAACCGCAGCTCGTCGACAAGGTTGTCCGCACCGACGCCGATTGGGCCGCCCGTCTGACGCCGGCGCAGTACGAAGTCTGCCGCGGCAAGGGCACGGAACGCCCCTTCTGCGGCACCCTTCTCGACAATAAGAAGACTGGCACCTACCAGTGCATCTGCTGCGATCTCCCGCTCTTCTCGTCCGACGCCAAGTTCAATTCTGGCACCGGCTGGCCGAGCTTCTTCCAGCCCGTCTCCAAGGAAAACGTCGCAACCATCTCCGATAATAAATACGGCATGACCCGGACGGAAATCCTCTGCGCCCGTTGTGATTCCCACCTCGGTCACGTCTTCGAAGACGGCCCGAAGCCGACGGGCCTGCGCTATTGCTTAAACTCCGAATCGCTGAAGTTTAAGGAACGCGCCGGCGAGAAGAAGTAAGCCGCGCTTACTTCTTTTTGGCCTTGGTCTTGACGGCCGCCTTCTTCACTGGGGCGGCCTTCTTTTTGGCGACAACCTTAACCGGCTTCTTAGCCGCTGGCTTAACGGCCTTCTTGGCCACCGGCTTAACGACAGGCTTTTTAGCAACAGGCTTCGGAGCCTTCTTCGCAGCGACTTTCTTAACGGGCTTCTTGGCCGCAGGCTTCGCAACTGGCTTGGCCTTTTTAGCCGGCACAGCTTTGGCGACCTTCTTGGCCGGCTGCTTGGCGGCTGGCTTCGCGGCCTTGACCGCCTTGACCTTGACCGGAGTCGGCTGGAGCAACGCACGTTCTTCGGCCGAGCCCTTCACAAACTTCCAGAGCGTGGCCTTCAGCTCATCGAAACCTTCGCGGGAGTAGCAAGAAATAGGGGCGACGAGCACCGGCACCTTCTCGCGGAACTTCGCCAGGTTAGCGGCCGCTTCGGGGAGATCCATCTTGTTGGCCACGACCAAGCGAGGCTTACGCGCGAGGATCGGCGAATAGAGGGCGAGCTCGCGCTCGAGGATACGGAAGTCGTCCCAGGGCTTGCGGTTCTCGCTACCCGCCATGTCCAAGATGAACACGAGCAAGGTGCAGCGCTCGATGTGACGCAGGAACTGGTGGCCGAGGCCACGGTTCTCGTGGGCGCCTTCGATCAGGCCAGGAATGTCGGCCATGAAGATACGGCCAAAGGTTTCCGGGTACTCAATCACGCCCACGTTGACGTGCAAGGTCGTGAACGGATACGGAGCCATCTTCGGACGGGCCGCGGTGAAAGCATTAGTGAGCGTCGACTTCCCAGCATTCGGGTAGCCCACGAGGCCGATATCAGCAATCGTCTTAAGGACTAATCGATATGTGCCGAACTCACCC
>CAITUF010000103.1 GCA_903895475.1 uncultured Opitutia bacterium
GCCGTGGACCAAGTCGGACGGAGGAGGAGGCGGGTCTCTTCCTTCATCGGGATAAATTCTCCGCCCGTTTCCTTTTGGATCTCGGCGCTGAGCGTGACAGTGAAGAGGTCACTGACCTCGGTGGGCTCAACTTTGCCCTGCCAGCGTGCCATGCGGTCGTCGGGTAAATAGATATCCCCGCCGACTTCGATGTCGTCGTAGTTGACGGTCTCCAGCAACGCCGCCCGGCAACGCGCCAGGTCCTCCGCACCGACGTCATACTGCTTGAGCGCTTGGCGACCGAGCAGGACGTTCGTATACGCGGCACCTAGGCCGACCGCCGCGAGCGCGAAGATGGCCAAGGCCACGAGGACCTCGATCAGGGAAAAGGCGCGGCGGTTCATTTGGCGTTTTCCGGCGGCAGGGGCGCGCAGGTTAAGGGGTCGATGGGAATTACCCGGCGGGCTTGGTTGCGGATGATCTCCACCCGCATGCGGTCACAGGTGCCGTCTGGATAAAAACGAATACGCGTCAGCGCGCGTTCTTCCATTTGGCCGCCCAGTAGGATGGCTTCCTTCACTTCGGGAGCGATGATCTTCACGCGGGTGTCGCCCGACACCGGCAGGGTTTCCTTCTGGTTGTGCCAGTAATAGGAGAGGATGGCATCTTCGCCGTCCGCCTCGATGTCCGGCTTTAGTTCGATGATTTTAGCTTGCTCCACGGCTTGGCGGCGCACGGTCTGGAGCAGCGCCATCAGCGCCGACTCCGGGTCATCGCGGGCGGTACCCTTCAGAAGCGAAGCGGAGCCGCCAATGAGTACGGCCGCCAACATACTAATCAGGCCAAGCACGAGCAGCGTCTCCAGTAAAGTGAAGCCGCTGCGCGCCAAGCGGCCCGCCCGAGACTGGTCCGGGTGCTTTACCAATTGCCGATGTCGTCCAAGCTGTCCGGGATTTTATCGCGACCCACCGAGAAGAGGTCGTAGGATTCAGTGTTCTTCGTACCGGGGTAGCGGTACTGGTAAGCTGCGCCCCACGGGTCGAGCGGGAGCGCGCCACCCTTGGCATCCACATACGGGCCGCGCCAGCGATCCTGCTTGCCTTCAGGGGCGACGATGAGGCCCTTCAAGCCATCTTCGGTGGTGGGATAATCGCCGAGGTCGATGCGGTAACGCACGAGCGAGGCCTTGAGGGACTCGTTGACGAAGAGCTTAGCGACGCCTTCCTGGCTCTGGCCGAGGATCTTATCGATGTTCGTGACAGCGATGCCAACGAGCATACCGACAATCGCGACGGCGATCAGAATCTCGAGTAGGGTGAAGCCCTTGCGCAAGGTGCGGCGGGCAGCAGTGGTGAGTCGACGGTTCATAGGTGAGAAAAGGGTTACAAGAGCTTACTTGCCGCCGCGGCTGCGTTTATCTTCTTTATTGCTGGTGGGCGCATTGCCGGTGGAGGGAGCGGATTCGCCGCCGCGCGAGAACTTGCCGCCTAGGTCCCGCTTACTGCCTTCGGTGGGCACCGCCCCGCCTTCAGCGTTGGATCCACCGCCACCCTGGCGTTCCATACCGCGGGACTTCATCTGCTCGCGGAAGGCCGCAATCTGTTCAGGGGTCGGTGGTTGGCCACCGTTAAAGCCGCCGCGACTAAAACCACCCTCGGTGGCGGGAGCCTGGAAGTTGTTCGTCGCCACCGCGGCGACTTGCGGAATTGGTGCGCCGACCGCCGGAGCCACGCCAATGACGGCTTGGCGGAGCGAGAGTTTTACGGGCTGCCCAGCGTTCTCGAGGATGATCGAATCGGTGTCGGCGTCGTAACTCTTCACGCTGACTGGTACGAGTCCCGCGGGGGCCTCGCCTTGCGCCACCCAGGATGAGAGCTTAGTCGTGGTGTTGTAGATGCTAAAGTAGGTGATGCCGTGGTCGACATACATGCCGCGGAATTCGAGGTTGCTCGGCTTCTCCGTCACGGTTGCGCTCTTGGGTTCACCAAAGGGCGAGTGCTTGACGAGGGCGTCGAGATCGACGGCGCCAGCGAAGGCCGGCAGGGTAGCCAAACCGGCGACGAGGAGGAGCCGATGGAGGGAGGAGGAGGCGCGTTTCATAAAGGGGGAGGGGTGGGTAAGTTTAGAACCCCAAGCGGAGTGTTTGGTTTCGTAACTTCTTGTCCAACCTCGCCTTTTCCTAGGGTGAAACTCGCAGGTCCGGCCCGCCCGGAACCTTTCCTTGACCCCTCGCCAGCCCTTTTAAGCCCTTTTAGTGGCAATTATGGTCGTAAATAACTGTTCTTCAATGACATGAGTAATAATACCCCTGCCAGGCCGCCGAACTCGTCTGTCGAAGTTTGCAACCAACGTCCGTCCGCTTTGTCTTTAACATCCGTGAAGTCACGTTCGTCCACCCACCGCCCCTGGCGTTTGGCCTGCCTCCTCTTCGGAGTAGGGCTGGGGACGGGCGTGTCGGCGGCGCCGCTCGACTTCAAACAGGGGGTGCAACCTTTCCTCGAGAAGTACTGCTACGATTGTCACGGGAACGATAAGACGAAGGCCGACCTCAACCTGGAGCTCCATAAGGATGGCAACGGGATTTACCGCGATCAACGGATGTGGCGCCAGCTGCTTACCCAAGTGACCGCCGGCGAGATGCCGCCCCCCGAACGTACGACGCGGCCGACCC